>JBGSOH010000619.1:0-1949 GCA_041739205.1 Saprospiraceae bacterium | reverse complement strand
TTAGAGTTGATTGCATCAGGTGATTGTATTCAAGGTGTAACCATAGAAGTTATCGATGGCGATATAGACTCAGACTACCAATGGTATTTAAATGATGTAGTGATTCCTGGTGCAACATCCAATCCACTTATTGTAACAAATGCCTTAGCAGATGGTGAATATAAAGTCAGAGTAACAGATGCTCCAGGATGCGAAATTTTCGACTCTATAGTCGTTGACATAGATGAAAATATATTGGTAGTAAATGGTCTTGTAGGAGATATAAATTGTTCTTTGGAAGATATAGGGAGTATAAACATATCTACGAATAGCAATAACCAACCCTTGATTTTTGACTGGAACTCAGGTAATACTTCTGGGTTTATTGACGGATTACCTGCGGGAGCGTACCAAGTGACCGTAACGGATGCAAATGGTTGTGTGGGTAGCAACTCCTTTACTGTAATTTCTACACCACCAGTGGAAGTAACGGCATCGTTTACTGAGATCACCTGTACTAACCCAACTTCGAATATTACGATTAGCATTTTGAATGGAAGTCCGACTTTTGATTTTCTGTGGAGCGATGGAACTACTGGTACATCATTGACAAATGTAGAAGCTGGTCAATACAACGTGACAGTATCAGATGCTAATGGTTGTTCTGATCAGACAACAGTAGTAATACCAGAAAACAATATTTTAAATATCATACCTATTTTTGATACCATGATATGTGCTAGTAATGAAGCTTTTGTACTCCCTGAATTATCTTCTAATGGTTTAATAGGGTTTTGGAATCCTCCAGCTATAAATCCAGAGGATATGATAAACAATGAATTTGTAAGTATCTGGAATCCCATTGACCCATTGTCAACATGTGTAACAGATTTTCAGGTGACATTTCTTATTCAGCAACCTACACCTTTGAGTTTTGACTTACCGGATTCTTTGTGTCTCAATACCGGGATATATAATCTACCAACCACTTCCTTGGAGGGCATAAGTGGTCAATGGAATATTTCAAATATCAATACAGATACTCAGCAAGCTGGTACTATAAATCTAACTTTTACTCCCACTGAGTTTTGTGTAGAAGGTTTTAATGATAGCTTAGAAATTAAAGAACAGAAAACACCTATATTCAATATAAAAACTGATCTTTGTAAGTCTGAACCTGTCTTTGTTTTGCCTACAACTTCCTTGGAGGGTATTACGGGTTCTTGGTCACAGCCCATTATTGATCCTTCCATTATAAATAGTGGATTTATTTCAACCTTTATACCAAGCAATGACTATCAGCCATGTTATTTGCCTGTAAATGCTGTATTTCAAATTTCATCTACCATCATTCCGACCTTTGATTTTCCTTTGGTAGTTTGCGCATCTGATGCTCCTATGATATTTCCTACTATTTCTAAAAATGGGATAACTGGTACTTGGACCATTGACACTATTGATTTTGCATTCATAGACACTAGCTTTGTGATGAATACCTTCAAGCCTTCTAACATAGGCTGTGAAGAATCAGTGGACGTGACAATTACAATCGTAAAATTAGAAAAACCTTCATTAATCACCAATCATCCTACCGATTGTAACAAGGCTGATGGATCTATTAAACTTTCAGGATCGGTGACAGATAATGAATTTTCGATAGATAGAATATCATGGCAATCAAACCCAATATTTGATAATCTTACGAGTGGTCGGTTCATTATATTCCAAAGGTCTATTTTAAATACGTCATGTACAGATTCAATACAGGTAGATCTAGTATCCCCGAGCAACCCCCAAATATTAGCATTAGATGTATCAGACATTAGTAGTTGTAAAGAAAGTAATGGTACGGTTATTTGTAATGCAGAAGGCGAAAATTTAGAATATTCGATTAATGGTCTGACGTGGCAGCAAAGCCCTGTTTTTGAAAATCTAGGTCCTATCATGTACACAATGCAAGTAAGAAATCG
>JBGSOH010000582.1:0-2441 GCA_041739205.1 Saprospiraceae bacterium | reverse complement strand
TCTAGATAAAGGAAAAATAGCCAATCTATTTATTTGTGATGGAGATGCCTTTGAAACTAAAACGAAAATAGAACACTTATTTATTAAAGGATGGAAAATTCCTCTAGAAAGTCGTCATACCTTATTATATGATGAATTTCTTGATCGGACTCCTGGTTTAAAATAAGTATTAGTGCAATTTGGTATTATTCTTATGTCTCTGCGAATCACGTTGAGTCTTCTTATCCATGTTATCTTTAATGGCATTCGATAGATCTATTCCTGTTTGATTGGCAAGACAAGTCACAACCCAAATTACATCCGCAAGTTCATCCGCAAGTTTTTTCTTTTGCTCATCTTCTGATATTTGCGTTTTAAATGATTGTTCTCCATACATTCTTGAAACTAGACGAGCTACCTCACCAACTTCTTCAGTTAATATAGCCATATTGGTAAGTTCAGAAAAATATCTTACTCCTATCGTTTTTATCCATTCGTCCACTTCTTTTTGATACGTTGATATTTCCATTATTCTTTTTGTTTTGTGTCAATAATAATAGTGACAGGCCCATCATTAATTAATTCTACTTTCATATCTGCTCCAAATGAACCCGTAAAAATTTCTCTTTTATATAAATCAGAAAGGTTCTTAACAAATTCTTGATATAATTGATTTGCCTTATCTGGTCTTGCAGCTTTAATGAAAGATGGTCTATTACCCTTTTTAGTACTCGCATGTAGTGTGAACTGGCTAATAACCAAAATATCTCCATCTATATCTGAGACAGATAAGTTCATTTTTTCTTCAGCATCATAAAAAATTCGTAATGAAATAATCTTTGGGACTAGCCATTCAATATCAGTCTTATCATCTTCTTCTTCAATACCTAATAAAACTAGTAGGCCTTTTGCAATTTTTGCTTTAACTTGACCAGATATAGTCACACTAGCCTTCGAAACTCTCTGAATTACTACCTTCATAAATACTTATAAACATGTTTTTAATAGCTAATATATAATACTTTTACATATTGCGGTTTATAAAAAACTTATCCACACCAAAAATGTACAATGACTAGGTAAAAGTAACACATAATTGTGAATTTAAGTATAATCTGACCGATGCTTATCTAAATTTATCTTCATAAATGGTGATAACGTCATCTTTTGCACATAAAATAAAGCAAAAAAGGATTACAAGTTATGATGTGGATAAACTTTGCCATCTGTTTGTTTATATGTTAATTACTTAATATACAGTATTTTAAAACTAATTATGCTTATATATTATGTGGATAAATAGAAAAAAAATATTTGATCATTATCTTTTCCACATATCCACATTGCTAATAATGATAAATTTTTTATTTAAATAAAGAATTATATTATTAATACAAAAATAGCTTACTCAAAAAATCAAAATTTCTTTTTCTGTGTTTGAGTGAGTAATTTTGCAGCATGATACAATACAAATTTATTTCAACCCATTTTATTCAACCAAAAGAACTAAGGCAAATTGTATACAGCTGCTTTCAACCTTTAAATATTTTTAATTTATGAAATATTCAAATAAAGTAATTGTTTGGTTGTTTATTGGTTTGGTTATGGTTTTTATACAAGTTGTAGTGGGTGGAATTACTAGACTTACTGAATCTGGTCTATCCATTACAAAGTGGGAAGTTGTCAGTGGTACTTTACCCCCATTTACAGATCTTGGATGGGAGAACGAGTTTAATTTATACAAAGAGACACCTCAATATAAAGAAATAAATGAAGGTATGTCCTTAGAGGACTTTAAGTTCATTTATTTTTGGGAGTATATACATAGATTCTGGGCTAGGATAATGGGATTTGTGTTTATTATACCTTTTTTATGGTTTTTTGCAAGGGGATATTTAGATAAGGCGATATTAATCAAACTGGCATGGGTAGTGTTGTTAGCACTCCTTGCTGCGACATTTGGATGGATCATGGTGGCAAGTGGTTTAATTGAGCGCCCTTGGGTCAATGCTTACAAGTTGTCTTTACATTTATGCATTGCTTTTGCTGTTTATGCTATGTTGTTATGGACTTATCTCTTTGCAAGGGAAGAGAATATCACTTTACCAAATATAGACTTGGCAGGATTCCGTCGTTTAGTTTATGTTTTTCTAGGTGTTTTAATATTTCAGATATTTATGGGTGGAGTTATTTCTGGTATGAAGGCAGCAGTTGTCTACCCGACATGGCCGGATATGAATGGGGTTTATTTGCCTGGTATCATTTTTGACATTAAACAGTGGAATGCGGAAAACTTTAATAATTATGATAAGAATCTTTTTATGCCTGCTCTAGTCCATTTTATACATAGGAGTACTGCCTATATTCTATTTGTGATTGGTTTGTTTTTAGTTTTCAGGATTTTTAGCATAATAAATTCACAGGTGGATAAACAACTTTATGTTAAGTTTAGGTTGTTAGGC
>JBGSOH010000575.1:0-1758 GCA_041739205.1 Saprospiraceae bacterium | reverse complement strand
GCAGTATCCGCGATGGTCACAGGTGTATTATCTGTTTTGAGTTGTGTTTCTAGGGATTCTTCATCGTTTTTATAATAGTGCAAAATAACTTCACCCGCCTTGCGTAGCATGTTTAAAATATCTTCTATTCCTTCTTCTGTGATCATTATTTTACATTTAAAAAAGGGAAGCGTCGACAAAGTTACTATTTGATCGACGCTTCTCTGCTAGGCATCCAATTTTATTTCTAACTTATTGGATGGTAAAATTTACTGTTTTGGTCGATTTATTACCTTCTTTATCTGTTGCAGTCACTGTGAATGTTCTTCCACCTGAAGGCTCATTCGCCCCAATTGGCAAAGTAACATTTGCAATAACATGGCTCGTCTTAGAATCAAAAGTGGTGATCTTAACACCTCCTGCATCTATTTCCGAGAGCTCTTCGTCATCAGTAACCGTTCCTACCAGCGGGTACGTATTACCTTTCAGTAAGACTGAACCTTCAGCTGGAGCGGTGATGGCAATGACTGGCGGAGTACTATCCACAGGTTCTTCATCTTTACCACAAGAAACCATTCCTAACGAAAGTATTAGAAATAGTGACAATACTTTTAATGTATTCATTTATTATGCGTTTTAAAGAATTAAGAAAAATCAAGTTATTTACCATTAAAACGATTGATCTCAAGTATTTGTTGCTTTTTAGATACTGATAGTTTTGATATCTGACCCAAAATCTATCTTAAAGTTACTATCAGCCCACATACCAAGAATCATTCCACCACCACCTGCACCACAGAGTTTCAATGTATATGTTTCACTTTGTAAACCTTGAAACCATAATTCCATAAATTGTGGAGGAATCATCTCTTCAAAATGGCAGGTTTGCAATTTACTTATGTTTTTTGTAGACTGCCATAATGTATCTTTGTCATGCACGATACATGCATTAATCGCTTTTTTGTTTTCTTCCGATATTTGTCTTACTGCATCTGCAAAAACATCTGATTGTCTTAATTTCTGTCTAAAAATGTCCACATAATACTCTGTTTGTCTCGAAATACCTGTATCGATCAAAAAATATCCGTAATCATTAATATCCAAATCTATCAACTCAATAACTCCTAACTCGTCTATCAGAATACCTCTATTAAGGTAAGAAACAAGTGGATCTAATCCCGAACTCGCTCCATGAAAAGCACTTTCCGTAGCGCCTAGGATAGATTTTAATTGCACTAAATCTTTATTAGGTGTATTACAATATCTATCATAAAAAGCTGCAATTAATGCTCCACTACTTCCCAAGCCATAACCTGTGGGAATATCTGAAACAAACTTAAGTCCATTTTCAATATCGTGCATGAATCTTTTGGTATCATACATGTTACATAGATCTGCATCATTTTTCAGAAAAGTCGCTAATCGATGAAGTCCGTCTACATTAATATCTGAAGTATCATTAAAATCCCATGACCCTACAAAGCCTGAAAATGGCATAGCCAAGGCACCAGAACCTAAGGTAACTGTATATTCTCCGTAAAGAAGTAATTTAGAATAAAAAAAATTACTGATTTGCATCAAAGTTGTGACATTTTTGTATAATATCTGTGATGAAAGACTTACTTTTGCCTTGTAAATTTTCATTTAAAGAAACAAAAATAAGAAACGATATGACATCATCGACAGAATCAGTCAGATTATATTGGATATACACGATTTTATCTTTGGCAGGTACAGTAGCTTTCCTTATGATAAAGCCAGAATGGTTTTGGGTAATGT
>JBGSOH010000540.1:0-2336 GCA_041739205.1 Saprospiraceae bacterium | reverse complement strand
TGGTCATTTAATAACATAACTTTTTTTTGTCACTTTTACACGACCAAAAGCGACTTTACCAATCTTTGTTTCTTTACCATCTGAAGATATGGTGACCACTTCATCATCTTTGACCACAGCAATAGACAACCCTAGTGCTTTTGTCAAGCTTTGCGCCTTCTCAGCACCCAATTTTTGGGCTTTTTTTAAAGTCGATAACTCTTTGTCCATATTATTATATTTGATTTCTTAAACGCTATTTTTTTTCAAAAAGTTTTAAAATGAATTGTAAATATCAGCTATCCTTAAAACTAATTATTTTATTCTTGCAAACAAGTTTACAAGTCCAATAGTGCTACCTTCCGAAATCATCTTGCAATCTTATGATATCGTCTTCATTGGATGGATCATTGGCGTCGGTATGTTGCCATATTTCAGCTATGATGCCCCATTCATTTAGTCCTATGAGACGATGTCTCTCGCCTTGTCTAAGGGTCAGGGTCTTATTTAGCTCCATGATATTGATATCTCCTTCTTGGTCAGTATCACTTTTTTTGTAAGCGGCTTTGCCTTCTATGAGTTTCCACAATTCTGATCTTCTGTGGTGGTATTGCCATGACAGTCTTTGGCTTGGGGCTACACATAAGATTTTGGGGCTCAGCGGTAGCGTAGTAGCAGTGAGTTCATCTGCTAGCTCAGGATAAAACTGGAGAATAAACCTCTTGGTATCTACCGGATCTATGACCAAAAATCCTCCCCAAGGTCTATTGAAGTCATGGGTTTGGATATGGAAGCCTAAGCCTTGAATTTTAGCTAAAATAGACTGAAGTTTGTTTGATTTTGTGTCCACGATATGGTATTTTAGGTTATTGGCGATATAATCTACGATTGTAACTAAAAAGGCCTTTTCGGTAGTGTCTTGAAGACTTTATAAATTAGATCAGATGTTGGAAATATGATTACCCATGCTGTCAAAAAAATACACATAAAGTCCGTATAGAAACCTTGATGCTTTTGATACCATTGTTCGACTTCGCCTTTAAAAGGATAGATTTTGTTCTGATAAAAGTCCCAAGCATCACCTCCATTATCTCTTACTACCGTAATTAATGCTTCTTCATCACGAAAAATAATTGATCCAATACCTGTTAGTCCTGGTTTTACATTATAGATAACTTGCTGAACTTCATGTGGATAAGCAGCAAAACTTTTTTGCATGACTGGACGCGGGCCAACTACACTCATATCACCATTCAGTATATTGATCAGTTGTGGTAATTCATTTATTTTGGATGTCCTCAAAAAACCACCTAATGGTGTCAGTCTAGGATCTTTTTTGGTAGTGATGAGGCCACCTGCCATATTCGGGCTATCTTTAAGCATAGTTGCAAACTTGTAGATATTAAAAAGTTTATTTTTAAAACCTACCCTCTCTTGAAAATACCAAATATATCCTTCTCCTGTCAATTTCAACCCAATAGCTATCGGAAGCAATAATGGTAATAATACAACCAAAGCAAGTAAGGAAGCTAGGATGTCAAAAAAACGCTTTATAAAAAGGTACATTTTAGTTCTTGTATCTTGGAAAAATCTTTATCTTCAGTAATCAAAATAGTATCATGAATAATTGCTGTTGCTGCAATAATTGCATCTGGCAATTTTAATTTATATTTTTTCTTTATCACAATTATCAGATCCATTAATTCTTCATCGTTTGAGTTCAGTTCATAAATATGGATCCTATCACAAAATTTTAAAAAAACATTTCTGTCCTTTTCTGTCAATCCTTCGAAAGCCAAAAACTCAAGCTTGGAAACAACTGAAATACTTACATGTTCTGCTTTGTTTACTAATTCAATGACGTTATACTTCCCTCTCAATAATGCTATGATTGCATTCGTATCAAGCACAACTTTTAATCCCATTCAGACCTAATTTCTTTTTGAGACACAAGTGCGTCATTTGACCATTCTAATTGACCAATTAAATCACTAAAATCAGGTTTGCTCGATTTATCTACCTTGTTAATTTTTAAAACAACTTCAATTTCCTTATCCAAAAAAGAAGTTTGGTATTCAATCAGCAACTTACCATCAGGTGTTGTTCGTTTGTTTAATTTTATTGTATCTATCATCATTTTACCTATTAGTATGTTAAACAGAAAGGATTTAAGATAAGTTTCAAGTTAAAGGATTAGCTTTTAGGCTTTACACCATATAGATTCTTGAAAATTAATACCTACCTACCAACTTACCGCTAATGGCTAGCAACTCATCACTACTATCTCAACCTTAACCTTAATCTTAATTGTGGAACTTTTTACCTAACTACAAAGTTTATTAAAACAAATTAGGCAT
>JBGSOH010000510.1:0-3090 GCA_041739205.1 Saprospiraceae bacterium | reverse complement strand
TCAGTATTGCAAAAGATACATGACGTAATTTGTAATAGTCTTTCATCCCTATAGTCAGTCAATTGATCGAAGTTTATAACTTCATTTTGTCTTAGAATCTTTAAAATATATTTGTCAAGGGTATCACTTTTGATCGGATATTTCTGTCCATAGATCCATGCTGAGAGATGCACTCTAACGTCGGTGGTAAGCTCAAAATCTGAAAAATCTGGTCGAATAGCTTCAGGTGATACAAAATTAAAAAATTTATTTGGTCTGACAGTTACCGTATCATAATAATATTTAGAAATATTGCCATCTTCATATTCAAACTCAAAAACAAAATTCTCTTCTCTACACAAGTTGTGATAAACTATTCCGGTTGTACGTGCGACTCTAGATCTTTTATCACAAATATTATCCATGACAGAATAAATGGAAAAATTATTGAAGTACTTGGCAGGTTCTTGTTCGTTTCTGAGATATTGGATAGACTGCAAAAAGGTATTATTATAAGCAGTGCCAGGGAAGGTTACTCTGACATTCGTGTTCATCGATAAATAATTAACATATGCAGGAAACTGGACATTGCCAACTACATCTACTGATTCATTGCTGTCCAAGGCCGCTGTCGATGTCCACATTGTATCTATTAGCGTTACTTGATAATCAAAATTTTCATATTTATATTTGCCGGTTGCCATCACACGAAATATGGCACCGGGCGGTACGGTTTGTTGACTGTTATTGGTTAGGGTTAGTTTTATTTTCCGATCGTTGTTGTCCCAGCAAGAAATTGGGTTTAAATCATAATCTCCATCTGTGGCAAAAGTAAATGTTAGATTTTGATTTTCCACAGGTACTGCGGGTAGACCTACTGCTTGCCATGCATTGAGTACGGTATTGTATTCATCAGAATTAATGCCATACAAGTCTTCAGCTATCAATTTTGAGTATTCGTAAGTTAGAAGATAATCGGAGTTTTCGGTGAGATAGGCGGTATTCAATAAAAATACTATTTCAAGGGCTTTGTCCATGCCTATGGCTTTTACAGAATAGGGCACGTTTCTTTCCGTTTTGCCAGTACCACCATTGACCATAAGATAAAACCAATAATTCATGACGCCACTATTTGTGTGGACAGCATAAGGACTGATAGACCAATAGTCACCATTGTAATATTTGGGTTGGTACAAAGAATTAGGATTGCTCATAGATCTGAATGGGTCGTTGCCTGTTCTCGGGATCTTGTTGCCTATGAGCCATGAAAATTGTGCGGGTTGTGTATAGAATTCTAAAGCCTTACCGAATATGTCACTTATGGATTCGTTTATTGCACCAGATTCTCCTTGATAAATAAGTCCAGAATTAAATTCGGTCAGTCCATGTGCAAATTCATGTCCAACCACATCAAGTGTTGTAAATGATTTATAATTATTGCAATCGCCACCACCATAAGTTGTGCTTTGCCCATTCCAAAAAGCATTAGAATACAAGAAGTTATTGACATTGGCTACTAGCGGAAAACCCTTGTTATCTAGACTGTTGAAGTTGTACTTATTTTTTAAGAGATCATAAAAATGTTGTGCGCCATAGATAACATCAATAGCTGCTTTGTCATTAGGATCTGTAAATTTCCACTCTGATTTTTCATTGGTATAACTTTCATTTGTTTTTAGATTATTCACAAAAATACCATCACCTCTAGTCAAGTCTTGCAAAATAAACTCATTCGGTGCAATAGAATCGTGATCAAAAGTGACTTGACCATAATAATTAGAATCACCTTTACCTTTTGCTTTGTGTAAGGCGATTTTGCTGATGGTTATGATGGGATGACCAGTCATTGCATTCAGATAGTGGACTTTTTTGATAGGTTTATTCCATACATTTATGGATTGGACTATTTCATAAGCCAAAACGATATTGCCATGATTTTTAGGATAAAACTCATTGATATATGTAAGGAAAGTACTTTCTGTTGTGGGTGTAATGGTGGTTTTTGTGATGATGTTTTCTTGAGTTTGTAAATCTATAGCCATCATTTGATCAGCAATTTTGATGGCTTCATTTTTTGGAATATTGGGTTTGTCGGGAAGGTTTATAAGCCTTGTCTCTAAATGACCAGTCAAATGTGAGACATAGTTTTCTTGTGAATGTACAACTACAGATGCACCCGTCACTTTTATGTTATTATGGTATTGATGATAACGATCATGGACATTCTTTTTGTTGTCTTCGTAGGTAGTCCATAGTTTCATGTTTGTCTCAGGTGCAAGATGAAGGTCAGATTTGTTTGATTCGAAAATATCAAATCGGGTAATTGATTTAGCCTCAAATCTTTTTGAAATGTTTATAGCCTGATGACTTTGTGCAAAGACAATAAAAGACATAAAAAGGAAAAAGTAGGTAGTAAAAATGAGTGGTTTCATGAGATAAAAGTTTTAAGTTATAATAAGTAAATAATCAATAATAGCAATATGTTTGGTAATTTAATGCAATGTAGAAATTAGTTTTTAGACTTTAAAGAAAAAAGTATAAATAATTTTAGAATTAGATGTCTAAGTGACAAAAGACTAGTTATTTTTGATAAAGCATAAAACAATATTTTTTAAACCACCAGTCTCATAGACTTTTCTGTGTGGGAGAAACTAAAACATAGATAAATTCAACCAAGCCTAAATGTCTAAATTAATCAATGATGATCTCATCCTTGATTAGTTTTAATGCTGCGTGTGTCACGTTTTTTACCGCCTGATTATATAGTCTCAGACATCCTTTTTCAGTGCCGTTTAGTGTCGGGTTTTGGTAGTACATTTCTGCAGATGATCTAAATGTATAATTTCTGCTTGGAATTTCCACCGTTATTTCAGCCCTAAATTTTGCATATTCTGTCATTGATTTCCAATCTGCATTCAACTGACACTCACCTTCTAGAATTCTAAATTCAAGATTGACAGGAATACTATTTGGTTTTTCAGATTGCCTTATGATTTGGGTTATATCTGTTTGGTTTATATCGCTAAATTCAGGATTTCCTCGCCATTCTTTTGTTTTAGTAGATATTAATGGAACATCCCATTTCATAGGTTGTATTTCTTTTCTAGCGTT
>JBGSOH010000708.1:0-4946 GCA_041739205.1 Saprospiraceae bacterium | reverse complement strand
CCTTTTGCAATGGTCGGCAATATCAAGGGAGAAACCGTAGAAGACATCTTTACGCCTGAATTATAATGCTCCACCACTTCTTCCAAAGTCTTAAATCTGCCATCATGCATATAGGGTGCCGTTTGGGCTATATTTCTGAGTGATGGTATCAAAAAAGTAGCTCTGTCTGCCGCCAAGTTACTCACCTTTTCTCTACCGATATCTTTGAAATTCGCATCCGTGTCTAAGCCATTATTCATAAATTCTCCATTTTCGAAATTCGGACCACTATGGCAATGCGCACAATCAGCTCCTGACAACTCAGGAAAAAATGGATTATACTCTGCGAAAAATAACTTCCTACCACGCTCTTCACTTTCCGTAAGAGATAGTTTGCCTGCAAGAAATTGGTCATATTTCGAATCAAAGGATACAATGGACATCATGAATTGCTCAAGTGCCAAACTTAGCTTGGTACTATTAATATCAGATGTGCCAAATGCTCTCACAAATTGATCTTTATATTTTTTATCTGCACTCAGTTTTGAAACTACATTATCCAATGTTTCGTGCATTTCTACGGGATCTTGTATAGGCAAAAGCGATTGCTCTCTCAAGGTAGCTGCTCTTCCATCCCAAAAGAAACCTGTCTTATGCCATGCAAGATTAAAAATTGGCATAGCCTGACGATTTCCCAACAATCCATCTACACCTTTCGAAAATCGGTTTTTATCTGAAAATCCATCACTTTGTACATGACAACTTGCGCATGCTTGTCTACCATCTTTAGAAAGTGCCATTTCATAAAATAGCATTTTTCCTAGCTTAATACCTTCGATGGTCAATATATTATCTGTAGGGAGTTCGGGATCGCCAAAGTTTTCAGGAAATGTAAAGGAATATGGAGTTGCATCATACACAGCTACTACTTCGTCATCAGGTCCACAGGATATAAAAATAAAGATTACTGAGAGTAAAGTGAGACTGATTATTTTATACATATTTCTTTTAATTTACTTGCTCAAATATGGGTTGGATAATAATGTATAATCATCTAGTGTATGTAAAAATGCTACCAGTGCTTTCTTTTCATTGTCTGACAATCCTAATGGCCTGATCAAGTTGCTTTTGTGTATATGGGACCTTCCTCCGCTATTATAATGATTTACGACTTCTGCCAAAGTTGCGATCGAACCATCATGCATATATGGTGCAGTAAATCCAACATTTCTCAGGCTTGGTGTTTTGAACAAAGCGAGATCTGATTCTTTTTGGGTCAGTCTATATCTACCTGGGTTCATATAGGTTTCATACAAACCATTATTTTTGAATTCATAATTTGTAAAATTAAAACCACCATGGCATTGACTACAATTGGTTCTTTCGCCAAAAAAGATTGCTCTCCCCATTTCTTCTTCACTAGATAAAATAGATTTCCCTTGTGTATAATGATCATATTTGCTTTCGCCACTGATGATACTGCGCTCGAATGTACTAATACTACGTGTAATGACAAAAGGATCCAATGGTCTGCCATAAGCTTTCATGGCCATCTCTTGGTATGTGATGTCGTTTTTTAGCCTGTTTTCGATTTCTACTATATTAAACCCAAATTCGTTATGCTCAGAAATTGGTACAAGCACTTGCATTTCAAGTGTCGGAATTCCTCCTTCTCTAGTATAATAAGGATGGTAAGCCATGTTAGCTAATGATGGTGCATTGGTTACACCTGCTCTACCAAAAACACCTGGCGTTAAACTTAGGTTATCGGCAAAACCTTTTTCTTGTTTATGACAACTTGCACAGCTCACAGTAGCGTCTATGGAGAGACGGGTGTCATAAAAAAGTTTTTTACCTAAAGCCCATCGTTCAGAATTAAACGAATTTTCTGTGGGATAAAGAATCTGTGGAAAATGACTTGGAACAGCAATAGCATCTAATACTTTTATAGTGGGCGAAGGTACTTCTTCTGTATCTGAGCAAGAAACAAATACAAACACCCAAAACCATAAATGTATAAAACTAGATCTCATCCCATTTATAACTTCACAATGCTACTACGATAAGTTAATTTTCCTGCTTTTAAAAGTTCCACCACATAAAATCCTGATTGTCTGATTATAACTTCATTTAGAAGGTCAGGCTTAGAGATCTGATGATAAATTCTGCCTAAAACATCTCTTACTACTATTGTGGCATTTGTGGTCTGATCTTCTGTGAGTGATATGGTCAGATTACCATCTACTACAGGGTTTGGATATGTTTTTAGTTCACCTACTGCGACATTTGAGATACCTGATGTAGCTTCTGCAGGTGTAAAAATTTCGTTATTGTAATTGGCTAATAAAGCTACGGCTTCTTTGCTACTACCATGTTGGAAAACATTTTTATTCATATTAATGCCTTTAAAACTTTGCTGATAATCTGCATCTATGGCAATTATTAAAACTCCATTTTGATCTGTACCATTTGTAATTATGGTAGTAGGTTTGTAGAGTTCATCTCCCAATGCATGAATCTCATAGTTAAATTGTAAATTAGCTCCAGATTTACCTTCGATCGCAACAAATCTATATCCAGCTGCCCAGCCCCAGTGCATTTCTGGAGACTTTGGTGCTAGTGGATGATCGGACGGCCATAATGTAGGATCCGCATGATTATCTATAGCTTCTACGCCCACTGAAAATGTAATGGAATCAAGAACATTTATATCATAACTGCCTAATAATTCATTTACAGCCCTTCCTTTTGAAACAAAAATATATTTATTGGTTACTACTGTTGTGCTGCCTCCATCGTGATGAAGCTTGATAGATGAAATATAATAATCCAGTCTTGAAATATTAAATTTTGTTCCAAGGTCGTTTGTTCCACTATCTCCTAATGTAAATGAAGTCTCACCTATGAATTGGTTTAGCTGAAAATATACATCCTTTTGTCCGTATGACAATGTATAACACAACGCGAAAAGTGATGTAAAAAATAGGTTTGTAAACGATTTTACCATGATGGTTGATTTAAAATAATTAAAAATTGAAACACCTTTTTATTTCTATTACATTTCAAATGAAAGCCTAAGGTAAAATAAAGCTTTGAAATATCCTGCAATATATCGACAAATATATTATTATATTTATAAAAAGTAAAGTTATATATTTTCCACAAAATTTATTTGACCAAAAATACAAAGAATTTGCATGATACAATGTAAATGATCTGCTATTTAGTCTATATTTGATATTATAAATGGGGCTATCTCTTTGAGCCCAATAGGTCAAAATCTTCACTTTTACGTTATAATTATTGTAATATTTTGTTTATTGTAATCGTCGTGTCATTAAGACTTCATGACTACACATTAAAAGATAATGACCTGTCATTGAGGCTTTGCGGCTTCTCATTTAATCTTATCGTTACGTCATTAAGGCTTCGTGACCTTTCATTAAGAGATAATCGTCGTGTCATGAAGGCTTCATGACTATTTATCTAGATGTCAGGTCTACCCCCTTTTATTTCATCTATTTTCATTT
Source organism: Saprospiraceae bacterium (assembly GCA_041739205.1). Lineage (GTDB taxonomy): Bacteria > Bacteroidota > Bacteroidia > Chitinophagales > Saprospiraceae > OLB9. The sequence continues at coordinate 1,437 of JBGSOH010000708.1, read as the reverse complement.
TCTACAAAGATGTCAGAGCTATGCTCCTTTTTTAAAATGGCTTCAAACAACATCATTGTTATAAATTATCGACATATAGAAAAATTTTAAACTTTATTTAACACATATCACAGTCATAAAGGAAGGTTTCGTATCGTTAGTAAAGTATTCTTAATCATATAAAAATTATTTATTATGGCATCAACGTCTGAAACAGGACATGTAAAAAATGTTGCAAATCTCGAAGACCTTATTTCCTTTTGCCGAGGCTATGGGACTTCCTACAATCCTGTAAAGGATCACATGAAACTTGCTCAACTTACTACATTGTATGAAGAAGCAAATTCCGTACTTGACGAATTAAAATTAGGAAAAACTAATTTTGACATTGCTACGAACGCTCGCAGAATTGCGTTTAATGACTTAAAACCTTTATCTACAAAAATTGTAAATGCATTTACAGTGCTTGTGGGTTCTGATCTTGCCATCGCTGATGCCCGAGGAATTAATAGAAAAATCCAAGGCACAGGTACACGTAAAAAAACAGACACAACCGACGCTTCCGAATCTGAAATGTTACCAAAATCCATTTCTACCTCACAACAGTCCTATGACAGATTTATCGATCATTTAGGCTCATTGATAAAGTTGTTAGAGCAGTATCCGACTTACACACCCAATGAATCAGCATTGTCCATCGATCAACTAAATACCAAGTTGAATTTACTCAGGACAACCAATACTTCCCTCATCGATACTTACACTAATTATAGCAATGCCATGATGCATCGCAATAAATTGCTATATGACGTGGAGACAGGTTTAATTAAAACAACAAAAGAAATTAAACAATATGTCAAAAGTATTTTTGGTGCGACAAGTCCAGAATTCAAACAAATCAATAAGTTACCATTTAAAACCCTAACAAGGTAAGTATTCTCTTAATGTTGTTAAGGTAAAGTTTACAACAATTTCTTCATTTTTAGATTTATCATTTTTAAGTTCATTATGTGGCTCATAGCGTCATGTAATGGACTTTTTTGTTTGTATAGTATGATCATAAATGGTAAGAATTTTAACGATTAATTTAAAGCTACGCTCCTTTTCATTTATGCTATCAAACAACATCGATTTGTGTAGGGATGTAGTTCTTTAATCTTAAAAGGTTGTGTATTATTTAAGATGTCAGAGCTACGCCCCTCTTGTGTCATCTATTTTTATTTTCTACAAAGATGTCAGAGCTACGCTCCTTTTTTGCTAAAGGTATCAAACATTAATGAACACTACTGTTCAGTATTTCCAATCACAATATTATAACGGCTCCTTTAGATGTAAATAAGTTGGTGACCATAATTGGCTAAAGCCGTGAAATGAGACCATATATTGACATCGATTTCGCCGCTAATGATCCCAGTTCATATCTATTTTCAGCCAAAGGTATCACCCTAAAAGATGTAG
>JBGSOH010000482.1:0-3539 GCA_041739205.1 Saprospiraceae bacterium | reverse complement strand
TTATTGGCATTTTGTTTTTGACGCAGGGCTAACTGACTGGATTCATACCAAAAAGTATAATTACCCGTAAACAAGCTAATTTTACTGAAATCAATATCTGCAATATGGGTACAAACCGTGTCCAGGAAGTGTCTGTCGTGGGATACAATAAGTACCGTATTTTTAAAATCCAGCAAAAAGTCTTCGAGCCAGCTTATAGTGTGTAAGTCAAGATCATTGGTAGGTTCGTCCAGTATCAGTACGTCTGGATTACCAAACAAGGCCTGAGCCAGCAATACCCTTACTTTTTGATTTCCATCAAGATCTTTTACTAATTTGTAATGTTCACTTTCAGCTATTCCTATTCCACTAAGTAGATTTGCTGCAGATGATTCTGCATTCCAACCATCCATTTCTGCAAATTCTTCTTCGAGTTCAGATGCTTTAATACCATCAGCCTCAGAAAAATCTTCCTTTAGGTAGATAGCATCTTTTTCTTGCATGATCTTCCAAAGCTTTTGGTGACCCATTAGCACAGTATTGAGAACCGTCACTTCATTAAATTCGAAATGATTTTGTTTTAGCACAGCCATCCTTTTTCCAGGTTCTAGATGGACACTACCTTTATTAGCTTCAATGTCACCAGAAAGGATTTTCATAAAAGTAGATTTTCCAGCTCCATTGGCACCTATGATACCGTAACAATTACCTTCCTTAAAAGTAACATTAACTTCATCAAAAAGAACTCGTTTGCCGTATTGGAGTGAAATATTTTGGGTAGAAAGCATTATGATTTGAATTTGACCGCAAAGGTACATTTTTTTATAAAATATCCATTCATTGATTCCAAAACTAGTATTTGTAGTGCCAAGATATCATCATTAAGGTTAAATTTGAAAGGTCTTTTAATAGAGAAATCAAGATTTTAAGCTTTATTATGAAAGAAAACTTGGATGATATATAAGCTGTCTTGCGTAAATGGATTACTTTTGTCTGGAAGATTTGAATAATCGGTACAACAAATGAATTGAATTCTGAATCATCCGATTTATTTTTATTCTATGTCAATCTGTAGTTCAAAATGAATTAATGACAGAATAATTATGAAATTTAAATAGGAGAATAAGAATGTTTTATAAATGCAAAATTTGATTAAAAAGCAAGATATTATTAAGTTAAATAACTCTAGAATTATTGTTTTATTGGTAATCTCTATATTTTATGGTAGTAGTTTGTATTGCCAAGAATATAAAGATATAAAGAATATCACAATAAAAGATGGATTACCGTCCAATGTTGTCTATGGCATAAAACAAGATTCAAAAGGATTTATATGGGCAACGACTAATAAAGGAGTAGTAAGATATGATGGAAGAAAATTCAAATTATACACAGTAGAAGATGGTTTGCCATCGAATGATAATTTTGTAATGTTGTTAGACAGTAAAGACAATGTTTGGTTGTATTCATTTAAGGCTGTTTGTAAAATAGGGAACGATGGAGTAATAAAAACTTATGTGGATACGAAGTCGGTTTTTGGGTATTTCTTGAAAAATGATTTGGATGAATTCTTTTTTATTACAGGAAGTTCAACAGAGAAAATGCCTAGGTATAGGTATAGAATAAATGGATATGGAATTAAAAATAAAGTTGAAATACCCCTAATATCTAATGGTAGAGAAAGGATAGGTGGTATTTATTGTGTGTATATTTATAATAATGACTTATATACTTCCAAATACAACCGTTTCTCTGGAGATTTTTATTCAAATTTATCGTTTTTTGATACAGATGTTAGTTTTAAAAATGGAAAATATATTTTACCTAAATTAGCTATAAAACATAAACCTGCGTCGATTTCTGAATTTATTTCTGTTAATGATTCAGTTTCAGTGTTGCTTAGTACAAGTAGTTATAAATTATATGTTTGTAATGAGCCTAGATATGAGCAGTCGTATCCGCAAGGTTTATTAAAAGTTGCTAATGGTATGACATCATTCTATGATAATAACTTCCTAATTGTGTTAGATAAAGGTATTTTTATCTTAGATACTGAATCAAATCCAAATGGATATTTAAAATCATTCATAAATATTTATAACCCAACTGGTGTAGTTTATGATAAAGATGGTAATGTTTGGGTTTCAACTTTAGGTGAAGGCATTAGAAAGATTCCTTTAAAAAGTATAGAATTCAAAAAAAAAATATTCAAAGAGTTAGATAATGGACGAATTTTAAAAGTATCAGGTAATAAAACTAATAATTATTGGTACTTTAATTCAAAAAATGAAGTATTTAATGAAAAAGGGAAGGTTTATTCTCCAGGGCCATCTGTAAATGAAATTAGATTTATCGAAAATGATGGTAAGAATATTTTTTATGGTGGAAGTAATGTATTTTTCATAAATGAAAAACTAATTTTTGAGAGTGGATTTAAATCAATATCAATTCGAAATGATTCCTTACTAATATCTACTAATTTTGGACTCAATTTTTTATCAACTGCCAAACCAAATATCCAACAAGGGGATAACTTGAATAACCAAAAGGTTGATATTCGGGGTCGAATGTTTTCTGTTCTTCTTCTTGACAAATTATTTTACTGTGGAAATGAGAATGGACTATTTTATGGATATAGAAGTAAAAGGAAGCTCATTCCAATCTGTCTTACGGATGATCAAACTACCGTTAGTATTAATGGGATTTTGGAGTCTTCTGATGGATTGATTTGGGCAGCCACTGAAGGATATGGTGTTTTTGTTTTGAAAGATAATGTCCCTATTAAACATTTTTCAAAGGAATTACTTGATTTAAATATCCATTCAATGAGGATAGATAATCGAAATAATATCTGGATATCCACAAGACTTGGCGTAAATAAAATAGAAAAAAAAGGTGAAGGCTATATTTTAAGTAATCTAACAAGTTATCATGGCTTGCCGAGTGACTATATAAATGATACGTACTGCTATGATGATATTCTATATGTAGCCACCGATGCTGGACTTGTAAATGTTAATCTTAAGGAAATTAATTATAAAGAATTTAATATTCCACCACCATCATATTTGTTAAGTGGTAAAATGACTAGTAATGGCAAAAGAAAAAATATAAATTTAAATCGAAAAGGTGTTTTCGATTTCAATCAAAATACCATCAGTTTTGAATACACAGGTATCTCACTTAGAAGCAATGGCAAAATTGGGTTTGAATATAGATTGCTACCAGGTATATCTAATTGGACTGCTACTACGAATGATAATATTACTTTCAATTCGCTTTCACCAGGGACATATACATTTGAAGTTAGAGCAATAAATGCAATTGGGATTAAAAGTGAGTTTCCTGCATCCTACTCGTTCACCATTAACAAACACTACACTCAAACTACACGGTTTTTTATTTTGATTGCTTTATTATTGGTCGCTTTATCCGTTTTGGTAGTTTCAACTTACTTTAGATACAAAAGAAAAAGATTTGAAGAAGCTAATAAAACTCAGAAAACTATCAGTGAATTGAGGCTAAAATCTCTTCAATCTCAGATGAACCCTCACTTTATT
>JBGSOH010000441.1:0-1620 GCA_041739205.1 Saprospiraceae bacterium | reverse complement strand
TGCTCGAGATCTTCAACAACTTTTAGAGTACACTGAATGGAGAAATTTTTTATTAGTTATTGAAAGCGAATTAGGTCGTCTTGAAATCTGGATTTTTTCCAGATTTCAAGCACCTAATTTAAATTAAAGTCTTATTTTATTCGTCAAATGACGATGATTTATAAAGTTATAAAACCACTAAATAATGCGTGTACCTCACTTTAAAAACCATATTTATCCTACGATAATCGAAGAAGATAAAGTAATTCTTTCATCAGAGTTTGGACAACAATTGTTAACAGGTAAGTCTCTAGTAAAGGTTGTCGAACACCTTAATGGAAATAACAGTGTTGCAGATATTGTCAGCAGACTTGATGGAGTAGTAGATCCTGGGCAAATATATTATGTTCTTTCAGTGCTTGAACATAAACGATATGTCGCAGAAAAAGAAAATCACCTTAGTTTAGAAGAGTCTGCATTTTGGAGCTCTTTAGGAGTCTCAGAAACCGATGTCGTTAAAAAGAAAAAAGAATCAAAAATAAAGCTTTACACCTTTGGGAATGCGGATGGAAGCTATTTATCAAATGAAATACAAGCATTGTTATTCAACATAGTTGAAAAAGATGAAAATTTTGCAATAATTTTAACTGATGATTATTTACAGGATGGCGTTGTAGCGCAAGCAAGAAAACTGTGGAATAGCAATATCCCTTTTACAGTTTGTAAACCCAATGGCATAGAGATGTGGATGGGTCCCATATTCATACCCAATACATCAGCATGTTTTGATTGCCTTTCACAAAGATTGATAGCCAATCGTGATGTAGAAGTCTATCTCAAAGAGACTGGAATCATATCAAAACCTCTTATCAGTCTAAGTGGTATAAGGCCTAGTTTCCAAACGAGCCAAAATCTTTTGATCACAGAAGTATCTAAATTTATAATTTTAGGCAAAAATGAAAAACTCGAAAATAATTTAATGACTTTAAATTTTGGCTCACTAGAATCGCAGGCCAACTCTGTAGTCAAACGACCACAATGTTTTACATGCGGTGATTTTGCTAAATATGATCCATCCAGAACATTAAATAAAATTGAATTTACATCATGTCCTAAGACTTTTATGGATGGTGGACATCGCTCTGTCAGCGCAGAAAGTACGTACGAAAAATTCAAACATCATATAAGCCCTATTACAGGAATAGTAAACAAATTAGAACGAATTACTAGTAAAGAAGACACTTTACAGCATGTTTTCATTTCTGGTCAAAACATGGCAATTAAGACAAATAATTTCGGTTCGTTAAAAAAGAATCTTAGGAGTAATAGTTGTGGAAAAGGTATCACTGAAATACAGGCAAAAGTAAGTGCTATTGGGGAAGCCATAGAACGGTATTCAGGTGTTTACAGAAATGAAGAGCCCAAAATTAAAGCAAGTTTTGTAGAACTAGGCAATAAAGCAATTCATCCGAATAGTTGTATGTTATTTAGTGACAACCAGTATGATCATAGAGATGAAATAAATGCCAAACAAAGTTTTTTCAATGTCATCCCTTTTGTTCTTGATGAAAATAAACAAATAGATTGGAGCCCACTTTGGTCAGTAACAAGAAATGAAGTTGTTTATTTACCTACTTCATA
>JBGSOH010000406.1:0-3668 GCA_041739205.1 Saprospiraceae bacterium | reverse complement strand
GTAATGAAGTCATTTATAAAAAACACCTTACACAAAGTACTTTTGCCACGTGGACGTGCTTATCTAGAAGTCAAAATGCTTTTGGAAGGATGGAATAAGATTAATGTTGAATCAGGATTGAAAAATATTTGTGTAATCCATAAAGAAACAACCTCTATCACTCCTAAAGGTATCGTATTTCTTTCTCATCCATATCTTGCTGATGCAAAACAATTTTTCTTGAGAAATGGTCATGCTCAGATGTACATAGATGGTGGATTTCATGTGGTTATTTTTGATTATAATGGATTTGGTGAGAGCAAGTTTAGTGATTTTAATTATGCAGAAGATTTCAGTATGGTTGTAAAACATTTCAGAATTAAATTTCCAGATACTTTATTATTTGGTCATGGAATTTCATTTGGTGCTTCAAATTTGATAAATTATACTAACGATCCATCTCACCTACTTGATAAAATAATCATTGAAAACTGCTTAGACAGCAACCTTACATATTATAAAAAACGTAATATAAAATTATATTATTTAATGAAAGCTTTAATGAAAGTCTTTCCGTTTGCAAATAAAAACCACGATTACAGCAAAGGTGTCCAATCAATAAAAAACGTTTCAGAAGCATTATTTCTATATAATACAGATGATACTTTGACTACCATAGAAATGGGAGAAAAACTACATAAAAATTGTGCAGTTCCTTCTCAAATGGTAATTTTTGGTGGTAAACATCTAGAAGCTTTTGTCACTGAACCTGAAAGATACAAGAATACAGTGACCAATTATTTTGAGAAAAATTGACATATGTCAAGATTTATAATTTGTCTTTGAATATTTGTCTAATTAATGACTGATTTTTTATACAATTTCAGTATATTTATTACATTTGTGGACATCAAAACAAAATTAAAATGATAGCATTAAATTTCTGGGTCGTTTTAGCAACAGGCCTTGTTCCTTTGGCAGTAGGTGCCCTTTGGTATGGTCCACTTTTTGACAAAGTATGGATGAAAGAAGCAAATATGAGTCTAGAAAAAATCCAAGGTTCAAACATGTTGGCCATTTATGGTCTGTCTTTAGTCTTTAGTATAATGTTTGCAGGTGGTCTTATGCCCATCGTCATTCACCAAATGGGTGTCTATTCTACGTTAGCAGATTCGGGCTTGGATAAGCCAGGAAGTGAAGCACATACCATCTTTACAGACTTTATGGCTAAATATGGTACAAATTATCGTACATTCAAACATGGCGTTTTACATGGTCTAATGACTAGTCTCTTTTTATTTTTACCAGTGATCGCTACAAATGCACTTTTCGAAAGAAAAAGTTGGAAATATATCTTCCTTAACCTAGGTTATTGGGCAGTTTCAGCGATGATTATGGGTGGAATTATCTCAGCTTGCGCATAATTTAAAAATCTAAGTACAAATCATTGATATTGATCAAATTAGATAAACAAAAAGCGGTGTCCTTTTACCTAAAGTAAAGTGATACCGCTTTTTTATTATTGACAACCAAAACATTGACAAAAGAGAAAAAAGCAAGTCTAACTTTTTGATAAATCTCAAACTAATAAAATCTGATTAAAGAAGATTTAAGACAAATTATTGAATTTTTAACACTTTTATGCTAATTTTGACCGTTTTAAAAGTCAAATAATAAACACTAATATATGCTAATCCAACATGTTGATGGTTTTTGACATAGATTGCTTGCAAGTATTAGATTAAAAACAACTTATCAATGAAAGTCTATTCAATCATCTTTTTCCTTCTTATTTCCTTTTTATCAATAAACGGTCAATCATACGAACATAAAGATAAAATTTATGATGAGTTTATAAAAACTACCACATTGGAAGTCAATAATTTACCTACTAACTTTCCTGTTTTATCATTAAATTCTTCTCAATTTATCATGTTGAAATTTGATGATTTATTAAATGAAGAGCGAACTTTATATTACAGAATAGTACATTGCGATAAAGATTGGACGACATCAAGACTTAGAGAAATCGAATATATCTCAGGATTTAATGATGAGAGATTACGAAATTATTCTTACTCTATCAATACAAGAGTACCATACATGCATTATTGGCAACAGTTTCCAAATAAGGATACACAATTTAAAGTCTCAGGCAATTATTTACTAATTATCTATGAAGACAAAATAGATTATCCATTATTGACCAGAAGATTTATTGTATCTGAAAACAAAGTTATTTTGGATATACACGCCATATACCCTGGAGATGTAGAAAATATTAGATTTAAGCAAGAGCTACAAGTAAATATTAATTTTGAAAAATTCAAAATGCGAAACCCTGTCGATGAGGTCAGTCTTGTCGTATTGCAAAATGACAATTGGTATAATAAACAAGAATCAAAACCATCTTTTTTTAGCGGTGTCAATCTGAAATTTAACAGATTAAGAACTTTTGATTTTTGGGGATTAACAGAATTTCGCGAGTTTGATACAAGGACCCTTATGAGGTTAGGTAGAGGAGTACAATTTGTCGAACGGAATAAGTTCAGCACCGATGTATTGTTAATGAAAGACGAACCTAGAAGAAATAAGGTTTATTTAGCTAATTTTGATTTTAATGGAAAGTTTGTAGTTGATAATTTTGAAGGCTTAAATAATAGGTTTGCATATGATGTACTAGAAGACTTTATAGGAAATGAAAGTAATAGTAATGAACAACGACAAAGCTTGAGAGACTCCTTATTAACAAACTTGAGTTCACAAAACACTTTAAGAGGTAGCGAATATATTGTAGAAGAACGTGACATAAGATCTGATTATGCAAAAGTAATTTTCTTTCTCCAAGACGATCATCTAAGTGGAAATGAAAATGTATATGTCTTCGGTGGAATGAATAACTGGTTGCCAACCGAAGAATACAAAATGAAATTCGATAATAGAGGCATCCACACGACTGAAGTAATGATGAAACAAGGATATTACAACTACGTCTATGGCATCTTGGATGAAGATGGAAATGTGGATTATCGCACCATGGAAGGTAGCTGGTCGGACACTGAAAATGAATATCAATCAATCGTTTATTACCGCGGGCTTGGAGATATATTTGATAGAATCATAGGATTTAGTTCGTTCAACACAAGCTCACAACCTTTTCCTAGGTAAGCGTAGATTGTGATGCTTTATATTCATTTATCATAAATAGTCCTAAGATTAAATATTCGAAAAATACATACCAGTAATTTTCACTATATGCTAATCCTGAATAATTAACATATGTCATAAATATCAAATATGACCAAAGCATTGTGTATCTGACATTCAAAAACAAAGTAAAAAAAAGCAAAGAGATCACATACCAAGGATGCACCGTAGTACTAAATAAAAGATAAAGAGTCCATCCAAAAAGTGCATATTTCATAAATGATGTTAAGGAGTAAGAAGTAAGCGTACGTGCCTTATTAACATTGACAAATACAACAACCAAACCAAGGATAGGACCAATATATTTTATCAAGTTATATCCTGAAAATTGATATCCAATCCATCTCAATACATAATAAAAACTGGCATTAAATTCAAATTTGCGAAAATATAAATCTACACTTTCTAAGAATGTTCCGAAGGCAATTCCACTTGCCATTGGCAAAAAGATGACCAGACAAAATGTAACCAAAAAACTGAAA
>JBGSOH010000401.1:0-6285 GCA_041739205.1 Saprospiraceae bacterium | reverse complement strand
GCTAATAGTAAGGCCAGAAACTCAGGAACCAATCAACTTTCCGAATTTTACAAATCAGATAGCTGAAACTGTCAGGGTAATGTTTCATGACAGTAGAGGTGATTTTTGGTTTGGAACGCACGACGGAGCATATAAATTGGTTGGTGACACATTGATGCATATAGATGAAATTAGAAGTGAATCAGGTACTGGAGTGGCTATACGTGCCATCAAAGAAAGTACAGATGGGAAAATATGGTTTGGCCATTCGGGTGGGATTAGCTACATTGATGAAGGAAAGGTTATAAATTTATATGAATCAGATGGATTAATAAGTCACGACGTTTGGAGCCTTGAAACAGATTTTAAAGGGAATACTTGGGTAGGTACCATTGATGGTGTCAGTGTATTTGATGGGAAAAAATTTACGACTTTCGAATTGCCAAAAGGTGAAATTGACACTACAGTAGGCGTCTCGAGTACCAAGTTTATCCATAATATTTTGGCAGACAGCAAGGGACGAATCTTGTTTAGCACCAACGGAGGAGTCTTTATAAAAGAAAATAATACGCTAATAGAAATCTCAGAAAAGGATGGACTTAAAACTAATTTTGTTAATAAAGTCATCGAAACGCAGAAAGGTGAATTTATGATTTCCACAACCAAAGGACTTTATCTTTACAATGGTGATGCTCTGATTGATATATCAAACGAGTTATTTGAAGAAACCAAAGCAACGAGTAATATTGTGGAAGCCGCCAACGGGGATATTTGGTTTAATTGTGCAAGAAGTATATTCCTTTTAAGCAATAACGAACTCACTGAACATAAAATATTAGAAGGGGATTACGGACCTCTTGCTTATCAAATCTATAAAGATCGGAAAGAGCGTATTTGGTTTGTAGGTTGGGGTGGAGCATTTCGGTTTGAGAATGGAAAAATTCTGAACATTACCCGAGATGGACCTTGGTAAAAAATATGAACGCAGTAGAATGGATATAAAAACATAACGAAAGTTCGGTCTCTACGCTTCTTATACCAAACCGTTATCTTGAAAAGAAAAAACCATAGTTGGTTTGCCCAAAGAAATAGTAATGAATACTATCCGTAATTTACGATTAAATATAAATTAAATTTGTTTTTTAAGGACACGAGATGTAGTGTACGATTTTAAATATTGGAATTGTGGAAAATCAATATCTTAAGGTGATTTTAAAGATGATGGTATTTTATTTTGCTTACTTAGATGTTTGGAAATATAGATAGTGTGTTGTAGATTTGTTGTTTTAATAAGTATGTTATCTGAAATCAAAAAGAAGAAAACTCAAAAAATAACAAAAAATTAAAAATCAGAAGAAATGGGATTATTTGACTTTTTTCGAAAAGAAAAGCATTATGAAAAGAAGTCATCTACAAATATTCAAGTGAACGATAAACTGCATGAATTGGGAAAAGATATCGAAACGCAGAGACAGGGTTTTCTTGAATTAAGCGAAATTTGCCTAAATGAATCTAATAAGTCTAAACTTGCAGAATTCATAGAAACCCTGAAAGACCATACAGGAGATGAAGAATATATAACGACTTTAAACTACGTGATTGATTGGCTATATCAAGAAGGGAACTACTTTATAATTTGTCTTGACTGGAAACAAGAAATTACTTCTTTAACTCATGCAGTCAATCATACACTCACTGAAAATTTCAATCAACAAATTGAATTGCCTAAACAGGAAGATTATGGTCCAAAAGCGTCGGTGTCTTATGATAACGTTTTGAAAGATTTCGACAAAGCGATAAGTAAGATTGGATTTCAATTAAGCTTTATGGATACAAATAGTGATCAATATGTGGTTGTAGTACACAAAATAGAAGATAGAGATAAAGCAAAAAATGCAATTCAGAAAATTGGCTATGGTTGTTTAGGTTCTAATTCACGAAAATTAAGTGGATAATGAATCAACGAGACTCAAATGAGAAACATCAGACAACACATTACAGGACGACCATGCGGGCTAATCGCTGTCACAACGAACGTACTTGCCCTTGTGTACCATTAAAACACCAAAATGAAAATATTGAAATACACATCTAAACGTGGTAAATTCGAAGAAAGTTGGCTTTCAAAGTCATTGGAAAAGTTAGAAGGGGATAACTGGGGAGAAATTCCAAAAGATGAAAGTTATTTGATAACTGCGTGTTATAAGTTGAGAAAAAAGCCTTTAAACGAATTTGAAACCGAAGATCTTAGAATCTTAATTGGGCAGGACTTAGGTTTGAAATATTTGATTCCTTTGGCACTTCAAATTTTGGAAAAAGATATTCTGGCTGAAGGACACTTTTATGAAGGTGATTTATTAAAATCTGTGCTGACAAGTAATAATGATTATTGGGAAATTGAACGTGAGGATTGGGAAAAAATGGTAAGGATTTTTGATGAAAATAAAGACCGAATCGAAAAGGAAGCTCAAGAATATGATACAGGGAGAAAGATTGTTGATGCCTTTAATGAATTTAAAAAAAAATACTAAAACGGTACACAATAATGAATAACATTCGGTTGATACAAGCGGTTATTCTGCTAGTAAACAGTAAGTTTCCAAACCACCATAAAATGACAAAATTATTCCTGACAATATCCATTCTTGCCCTAACAGTAAACTTGTATAGCCAAGATAATTCCGTTCCGAAAACAAACAATAATACCTACCCAGCATTATTGGATAAGGAATTTGAACATGGGTCTAACATCACTTTCCCTGCGGTAAATGATAGCTTAATTCTTGATTTGGCATGCTTGGGAAAAGTTTGGGGATTCCTAAAATATCACCATCCTAAAATAGCCAATGGAAATTACAACTGGGACTTTGAGCTTTTTAGGTTTTTACCTAAATTCTTAGTTGCAAAAAATATCAGAACCAGAGAAGGTCTTATGTTGGACTGGATAAATAGTCTGGGAGATATATCCAAATACCCAAAAGCCAAGAACAAATCAAAAAATACATTTTCGAAACAGTCATTAAGCTGGATAGAATCATTGATAACTGATAAGTCATTAAAAGAAAAATTATACCAAATATATAAAAGGAGAAATCAAGGAGAGCATTTTTACGTAGGGTCAAACCCTGAAGCACCAACTTTTCTCCATGAAGACCCTTATGCCAATTTAGATTTACCTGATGATGCTTTCCGTTTGGTGTCGTTGTTCAAATATTGGAATATTGTCAATTATTATTTTCCCTATAAGCATTTGACAGATAAAAATTGGGATTCAGTACTGATGGAGTATATTCCTTATTTTTTAGACGCTAAGAGCAGGATGGAGTATGAATTAATCGTTTTGAAAGTTATTGGAGAAGTACACGACAGCCATGCGAGTTTGTGGCGTGGGGCAAATGAAATAGAAAGATCAAAAGGCCAAAATTACCCACCATTTCATGTTCGGTTTGTGGAAAATAAATTAATTGTAGATGACTATTTTAATACTGATAAAGCAACTTTAAGTGGCATTAAAATTGGGGATGTCATTACGCAAATCAACGGTAAATCTGTTGAATCAATTATTGATAGTCTTATGACTTACTACCCCGGGTCGAACATGCCTGCAAGGTTAAGAGAGATTTCATACAATATTCTTAGGTCTCCAAACAATGAAGTTTTAATTCAATACATTTCCGGCGGTGTTTCAATAACGACTAATTTGACATTGTACAACAGACAGGAATTAGATTGGTATGATTGGTTTAAATTCAAAAATCAAAATGGAATAAAATTATTAACAAATGATATACTGTACTTGAACTTAGCGTTTCTAAATGAAAGTGATTACCCTTCCATGGAAGAGCATTTAAAAAATGTAAATGGTGTTATAATTGATATTCGTAATTATCCGAATTTTTTGTTGTATTCATTGTTGCCCTATTTTCAAACCACAAATAAGCCATTTACTATATTTATTCATAGAGAAATTAGTAATCCTGGGCAATTTAATTGGTCCCAAAATTCACGAATTTATGGACATAAAAAACCATTTTCTGGCAAACTGATAGTATTATCAAATGAAGTAACTCAAAGTCTCGGTGAGTTCACGGTAATGGCTTTCAAAGCAACGGGCAATGCATCTGTAATTGGGAGTCAAACTGCGGGAGCTGATGGAAAAATAACTGATATATTTTTACCAGGCGGTCTGAAAACTGGAATTTCTGGTTATGGCGTATATTATCCCAACAAAACAGAAACCCAAAGAATAGGCATTGTTCCTGATATTGAAGTTAAACCAACAATTAATGGTATTAAAGAAGGAAGTGACGAAATACTTGAAAAAGCAATAGAAATGATTGAAAAATTATCAATAACAAAATAAAACCTGCTGCAAATCGAACAAATAATAAACCAATCATTCTCTTAAACATTACACATTTAAACCTTATACAAAAAAAAGTTGAGGTATCCAACATATAATGGCTAGAAGCGGATTTTATTGAGTTTATTTCAGATTCATTTACTAAGATATTTGGTAAAACCGCAGGTGTGTTGTAGCTTTGATGTAGAAATAAGTAAGTTAGTAACAACCATATGATGACAAAAGCAAACATATTAAAATTAATAATTTTGACCATTGTTTTAGGTTGTGGAAAGTCTCCTAAGGTAGACAAGAAAACTTTTATTGAAAATGAGAGTATTCAGATGGTAAAGCCTAATGAAAAACTAGAAAAGGAAGAAAAACAAAGACAAATAGAAGATACAAATAAAATAGATAGTTTGCGTCTTGACATGGCACTAAATGACGCATTTAATATTGTAAAGACACTATTCAAAACAAAAAGTTTTAGAAAGCAATATGAATTTCAACCTGACGACAGTTCTTATACTATCAATATTGAAATTTTAATCGGCAAACTATTTAATGACAAACAAAAGTATTTTTTGCTGCGAAGACACATTCCTCATGCTACTTATCTAAGCTTATATAAAGTTAATGAAAATAAACCTGAAAAGCTAATTGAAAGAATACAAGACGAAATGACTTATATTCGTGACACAATATTTGATGTAAATGGAGACGGACATAAAGACTTTGTGGTTCATTGGTATCCATCATCTGGATGTTGTCTGCGGAATGTATATAATGTTTATTTAAACCAACAGGAGAAAGGGTATTTTACCCAAGACTATGAATTTATCAATCCAATTTTTTCATCGAAAGAGAAAATAATACGTGGTGTAAGATATGGACATCCAGGAGAAGTTGGACTTTATAAATACAAATGGAATGGGCTTCAAGTTGACACAATAGAATTCATTAATCCAGATGCTAACAACAAGGGACAATATATTAAAACAAAAAATTTTATTTATGATCCCACAAAAAGCGATGGAACGGTTTTAAAAACTGTCCCGAAGGAATATCATAAAATTGATGGTTATGATTGGTTTGCTGCTTTTTAATAATTGGACATTTAGAACGACTATCATTAACAAGCTTTTGGATGACTGTGGTGATAAGGTAGTAGCTCGTATCAAATATTTTGCATAAATTTGTTGCATGAATCAACACATGGACATTAGTGTAATCGCCAGCGGCACCTAGCGCTGCAACGTTGGCAGTAATCAAGTCAAAAAAATAGAACAAAAGTATGTTAATAAATAAAATTCTTTTTCTTGCCCTAATTCAATTATTTTGCACAAACATGTATTGTCAAAATGAGCCATTAAGAATAGGCGTAGTTGGGTTAACACATACACATGTGCATTGGATTTTTAATAGTAATTCAAATGAAGAATTTGAAATAGTCGGAATTGTTGAACCTAATAAAGATTTGGCAAAGAGATATGCGAATCAGTATAAATTTTCAATGGACATGGTTTACAATACTATTGAGGAATTGATAGAAAAGAAACAACCAAAAGCAGTAACAGCATTTGGAACCATATATGACCATCTAAAGATTGTTGAAATTTGTGCTCCAGCGGGAATTCATGTAATGGTTGAAAAACCTTTAGCGGTAAATTTAGAACATGCAAAAAAAATGAAAAATCTTGCTGATAAGTATGGCGTTCATTTATTGACGAATTATGAAACGACTTGGTATCCAACTAACCACAAAGCAATAGAATTAATTAAGCAGGATACAATAATAGGTGATATCCGAAAAATAGTTGTCAGAGATGGTCATAAAGGTCCTAAGAAAAGAGGCGTAGATAAAGAGTTTTTAGAATGGTTGACAGATCCAGTTCTTAATGGTGGTGGGGCTATTACTGATTTTGGTTGTTATGGAGCTAATTTACTAACCTGGATTATGGAAG
>JBGSOH010000358.1:0-3645 GCA_041739205.1 Saprospiraceae bacterium | reverse complement strand
ACCTACAAACATAGAAATATATAATGCTACTGGTACAAAAGTTTATGAGCAAAAAAATAACACTCAAATCAAAGGACAAATAGATGTGAGTGTCTTCAAATCAGGTATTTATTTTATGAAAACAGATACAGCTTATGGACCAAATTTCAAGAAGTTAATAAAAAAGTAAACTTTCTAAAAAATATCTCAAAAATACCAACAATAAAAATCTTTAATTACCTTTGGCTTAAATAATATTACACAGATAAAAATCAGCCAATGAAGAATTTAATCATTATCAATTTATTGACCGTTTTTGCTTTTGTCAAATATGGAAATGCGCAAACTGAAAAAGGGACGGTCCTCCTAGGCGGTAGTGGATCATATCAATCAGTTGAAAATAATGTCATATTCAGTATAAATCCCAACATAGGATATTTCGTATCCAATAAAATAGCCTTCGGTGCAAATGCAAATTATTTGAGCAACGCCAAAAGGAAATTTTTAGGTTTTGGTCCTTATTTAAGAGGCTATTTTTTAACTACAGAAAACGGTAGCCTTTTTGGTCAGGTTGGCTATAACTATGTACAATTTACAAGAATAAATTCTTCAAGCTCAGAAACAGGTTATAGCTTAGCATTGGGATATGCTGTATTCCTAAATAGATCGATCGCTTTAGAATTGACGGGTAATTACATAAAATATGACATACGAGATAGTTCCGTTAGTTCCTTTACCAGTGACAAGGGTATGTTCTCTCTAGGTGTAGGTTTTCAGATACATTTAAAGAATTAAGAGTTTGACTAAACTTCTTAATTTTTGAATATAAAGTAATGTCATTTTTAGAACCATTATCCAAAGTGACTACCTTACCATTATGTCAACTAAATGTCATAAATTATATTTTATCAGAAATCAACTCGTTGGGATTTAAAAAATTAACTACTTTAGCGACTCATCATGCCGTGCATGTTCTTAACACTTTCAAAACCTTATCAATAATCATTAAAAGTAGGTCCATGAATCATTATTTTACGTTCATTATTTTCTTATTTCTACTCCCACAAATTAATAATGCTCAGTCCATCCAAGACGACTTTGAAGGAAATGGCAACATTAATACATGGGCGGAAGATGATTGTGGATTAGATATAAGCTTCACAAACCCTTTTAAACAAGGCATGAATACTTCCGCCACTGTACTCAGGTATTCCGATAATGGTGGCCAATATGCCAATGTGAGATTTGATGTTAGCGGCAATTTAGATTTGGAAGAAAATCACACTTTTCGGCTCATGGTTTATGTTCCTGCAAATGGTTTAACAGGAAACCAAAATAACCAAGTTTCCATTAAACTACAGGATGGAACATTAGCAGAACCATGGGTGACTCAATCAGAAATCATCAAACCTATTTTGCTAAATCAATGGCAAATTGTGACTTTTAATTTTAAAGATGATGCTTATCGCAATTTTAATGATAATTCGTTGCCGCCATCAGAAAGAAAAGATTTCAATCGAGTGTTAATACAAATTAATGGCGAAAACAATAATGATCGAGTAGTAGCTTTTGTAGATAATATCAATTATGATGGTGCTATAAAGCAAGACCCAATATATGACAACCTTGTATGGTTTGATGAGTTTTCCAATAATGGCGCTATCGATAATACAAAATGGTTTCATCAAACGAAACTGCCTGCTGGTGGGAGCTGGTTTAATGGAGAAGTACAGCATTATACGAATCGCACCAATAATTCCATAATAGAAAATGGTATCTTAAAAATCATTGCTAAAAAAGAAACATTTAACAACCAAGGCCATACTAAAAACTATACATCCGCTAGACTTAACTCTAAGTTTGCTTTTACATATGGTAAAGTCGAAGTAAGAGCAAAACTTCCTTCAGGAGTAGGTACTTGGCCCGCTATCTGGATGTTGGGTAAAAATATCACGGAAGATGGTGCATACTGGCAACAGCAGGGTTTCGGCACAACGCCATGGCCTGCTTGTGGTGAAGTTGATATTATGGAGCATTGGGGACACAATCAAAATTTCGTGCAGAGCGCACTACACACTCCATCTAGTTCAGGTAATACATCTAATGTTGGTGGACAAAACATTCCTACAGCTTCGACAGAATTTCATGTGTACAGTTTAGTGTGGACTCCAGAAAAGATGATATTTAGTGTGGATGGAAAAGTACATTATACATACAATCCTGCCGTAAAAGATGCGGCTACATGGCCATTCAATAAAGAACAATATTTGTTACTCAATTTTGCCATACAACCATCTATCTCACCCAATTTTACCCAAGGTGCTATGGAAGTTGATTATGTAAGGGTTTACCAAGAAAGTCCAGTTTCGTCCATCGTTGCGATCCATGATGACAACCATACTTACTATCCAAATCCAGTAGACGACGAGCTAAATATATTGTTAGAAGATAATGTAGACCGACAGGTGGCTTTAAAAATATTCTCTACAGATGGTCAGATTGTCCGTTCAAACACCTACCCTGTTCAAGATAATATAATCATTTTAAGAGACTTAAGTCAGCTATCAAAAGGCATGTACATCATCTCATATGAACTTAACAATAAGATACACAGCTTTAAAATAATTAAGAGCTAATAATTAGCCTCACATATAGGGTAAACAAAGATTCCGGAATTAATTTTTTGGTAGATTCAACCGTATTGGTTGTGAATCTTCTTTATATATGCCAAAGTTAGTTATTACTATCAAGAGAAGTACAACTTGGTAAAAATATACCATTATTGCCCTACCTAACATTTATACAGTCTATAAGGAACCAAATTCTATAAAATTCATATATTTGTTGCTTACATTTTGTTAATCAGTCAAGCTCACATTTTATGCGATTTAACTTGTCTTTAAAACTTAGTTTGTTTCGCAAACACCCATTAGCTAAAATCAAGAAGATTTATAGATATAATAATTGATCTCAAATGACTTTATACAACTCAATTTTATATATTCTTTTGATGTTAGGTTGCATTGAAAATGATAAGGAAATAAAACCTGTAACTAATTCACTTAAAAATCAAGTAGAATTTTGGCTGACAACAGGTGATCAAACATCACTACTAAAAAAACAACCAAATAACCTTACCTTTTCAGACCAACCAAACAACTACCCTACTTTAACTGTAGATACTGCCATATCATATCAAAGTATCGATGGATTTGGGTTCACACTGACAGGAGGAAGTGCTTTATTACTTAGTAAAATGTCACCTTTAGAGCGAGATAAACTGTTGAATGAATTGTTTGGCTGTTCTGGAGATCAGGCTTGTATTTCTTACCTGAGATTAAGTATAGGAGCATCTGATTTGGATGATAGGGTATTTAGTTATAATGACTTGACCTTAGGTGAAGAAGATATGACATTATCTAGCTTCTCATTATCTAGAGATACGCTTTACCTACTGCCTGTTATCAAAAAAATACTCAACATCCAACCTACTATAAAATTTATGGCAACACCATGGAGTCCACCTACATGGATGAAATCAAATGGAAGTTCAATTGGTGGTTACTTGCTACCAAGATATTATGATGTTTATGCTGATTATCTTGTAAAATATATTCAGCAAATGAAAGCGTTTGGTGTCAATATCGATGCTTTGACAATTCAAAA
>JBGSOH010000340.1:0-10706 GCA_041739205.1 Saprospiraceae bacterium | reverse complement strand
ATAATGAGTAGATGTCGTACTTCTGTAGAAAATAGATTGTTGCTATCAAAGTCTATATCTGAGCGAATCATTCTAGGTAAAGATCCACCTACATAAAAAGTTTTTGTATTAAAGTACGCACCAAAGCCAGCATTAATCAATGTCCTACTTTGCAAAGCATTGGGAATGGAAGGATCATTTTGAATTCCTTGAATGGCATACAGCCTTGTATCTGTATAATCCTGTATATAGCTACGACCTGAAATGTTCATTCCCATACTCAGTGTGCCTTCACCCATAAAAAACTTATAGGCATACATCCCTTCGTAGGTGATTTTTTCTGTGATGCCTATGGTTTGTCTTTCAAAATTAAATCCAACGCCTATCCTTTTTGCCAGTCTAGGCAGATTGACGGACACTAGTTGTGCTTTCGGCGCACCTGGGAATCCATTCCATTGGTCACGATAGAGCAAGGTGAGATTGAGATAAGACTCATTTCCTGCAAATGCGGGATTGATACTCATCTTATTGTACATAAACTGTGTGTACATTTGTTGTTGTTGGCCAAATAATGCCAAGCTCCCAAATAAAAATATGGTTATTAAAATATTCTTTATCATCTCTGTAGAATTAAAAATCCGTTAATTGGTTTTTGTTCTTCACCAAGGTCTAATACATAAAAATATGTACCCACTGGTAACTGAGCCCCACCATAACTACCTTCCCAGTCATTCTGATATGGTCTGCCTTCGTACACTTCTTGTCCCCATTCATTAAAGACTATCAATCTATTATTTGGAAATCTATTATTATCCAAACAAGGCACTACAAAAGCATCATTGATGCCATCACTATTGGGTGTAAATATATTTGGTGGGCGACAGAATATTTCTTCCGAAAAAGTTATACTTACTACTGCTTCATCACATAGCAGTTCACAAAAATCAGCACATATTTGATATTTGATGATCATTGTTTCTGTATATCTTGGATCAGAAGTGTACCTAATATTATTGCCTACTACGGTTGCAGTTCCATATTTTGGTAATTCAGTTATAGTAATATTTGCATTATCTGGTATCTGATCATTTGCCAAAATGTTGAATAGCCCTTCTTGTCCTAAGATCAATTCATAATTATCGTCTGTGGCTTGTGGACTAAATTCTACATAGATATTTATGGTGTCTCTAGAGAAGGCACTACAACCTTCGATACTATAATCCAAAAGTATGATATTATCCCCAACCTGAAGACCTGAAATGACTGGCGAAACAATGGTGTTGTTTGAGATTATTACATTGGGTGTCACTGCTGTCCAAAGTGGATTGACAGTCGGAGGACCGTGAACTGAAACTAATTGGACAAATTCTCCGGGACAAGCTATGATATCATCTTCTATGGCTTGAGCTTTCACATCAGGTGGAATATTAACATTTATGATTAATGGTTGCGATTTTTTTGACCTACATGAACCCACATTGGTATAAGCACTCAAAAAGTTAGAACCAGTCGTAAAATTTGATAGATCATCAATTTGTAAACAAACTGTATTGCCTTGGGTGATGACTTCCCCTGTGACATTATTGATGATAATAATCTCACCATTTTGTTGGATGGTCGAGGGTTCGAAACATATTTCAAGGCCATTCAAGCTTGTCTGACAAATGTTTATGACACTTTCGCTGAATGCGGGTATACGAATTTCATCAGTGATCTCTATGTTCTGGCTTTGCGCTACATTAGAAAAACATCCGTTTTGTTGAATGGTCAGCATGTAGATACCTTCATTTATTGAACTAGCATTTGGAATTATTGGATTTCTTACATCACTGCTAAAGTTTGGTCCTATCCAGCTATAAGTCGCTCCAGAAACTACATTGGCGGTTAGCATGATGGTATCACCAAAACATACTGGAGAATTGGTCGTAATTATAGGAGTTTGTGGTTTAGTTCTCACTTCGATATTTAGAGTATCAGATAAGTCAGAAGCACAACCTTCAGAGATTGCTTGAAGTGAATACATACCGCTGTTGACGGATGCTGCATTTGGTATCAATAGACCTTCACTACTGGAATTTACTTGTCCCAATGGTGTCGCCCAACGATAAGTGAAGTTTGTATTACCATCAAGAATATTGATCCTTATGGTGTCTCCAATACAGTAGAATGGCGGCGAAACGATGGCAGGTGTTGTTGGAGTAATATGAAAATTAACAATAGTCTCAAATGGTTCTGAAGGGCATCCTTCGTTGAGTACCACTAGTGTATAAATACCTGTATCTTGTTGTGTGACATTGGTTATAGTTGGATTCTTACTTGTATTACTGAAACCATTATTTGATGTCCATTGATAGGTGTATGCTTCGTTATTTGGGAATATAGAAGGGAAAAAGTTGATGACATCTGTACTTTTCATACAAGGTTCAGCATCATTACTCAATGCTGTAATTTCTGGTACCTTCACTACTTTTACTATTGTACCTGCATTATTTTGGCAAGCTGTAGGTGTGGTGATAGTGACAAAATATTCTCCTTCTACAGCCAATATGGTAGGGTTAGAAATAGAAGGTATATTGGATACTGGTCCATCCCATATATAGGTGGCATTTGGTACAAAGGTTGCTAACAATTGAATAGAATCTCCTGCGCATACAGGTCCAGAATTAGTGGCACCAATTTCTAATAAATTATCAATGGCAATTGCCTTACCTATTGAAAATTCAGACGAACAAGAGCCTTTGAATACCCTAACTTTCCATGTACCTTGCAATCCTGATTGTGCATTAGCAATGATTAGGCTGTTATCCATAGTCGTTTGAAACAAGACATCATTGAGATACCATTCGTACCTTTCGCCATTCGGTGAGTTTATGGCTATCATATTGAAAGTAGCGCCTTGACAAAATATATCTGCAGCACTAATGCTCGGGCGTGTAGGACGCTCTAGTATGGCCACAGTAGTAATCGCAGTGTCAGAGACGCAGCTACCGTTTTTAATGACTAAAGTATATTTTCCTGCATTGGCTAAACTAGCATTAGTGATGATTCTGGGCAGGCGTCCTGTTTCGTTATATCCTGCTGGTCCTGACCAAGAATATATAAAATTTGCATTATTGACTGGTGTGCCAAGCACGATATTGTCACCTTCGCAAGGTGATAACAGTAAATTATTTACTGAGGCTACAGGGACTTCACGCACTGTAACTTTTAGTAGCGATGATGGATTGGAAGAGCAGTCTGGACCTTTGGCTATGATGTAATAAAAGTGAATTCCTTTGGAAGGAGATATTACTAATTCTGGTGATTGGGTGATATTTAATAATACGCCTGTCGGAAAGATACCTTCATACCATTCATAAGAAATGTTGCCGCTATAGTTTGTGGTTGTGAGGATTAATTCAGTTCCTTCACAAATAGTATCTTGATTGGGGACTAATGCAGGATTTGTCAATGGTTGAATATTTACCAAAACAGAACCAACAGATACACACCCATTAAATCCTGTCACAGTAAGTATGTATGTGCCATTGAAGGATTCATTTACATTCGGAATAAGTGGATTTTCTGTAAAAAACTCAGCTGGGCCAGTCCAGTGGAAAGTGTAGGTATTTGGAACATTAGATGGCGGTACATTGGCAAATAATTTTAAGGTATCGTTCGTGCATAGTCCTGCCGAAAAAGTAGGCATTAATTCTCCTGCTTTAACTCTTACGAGAGATGTACAAGTATCCGTGTTTCCTTGGCTATCTGCGACAATCATATCCACTTCAACGTCCGCACCTACCATGGAACAGTCCAAAGTTGGGGGATCAAATGTAATGCTAGTGACTGCACAATTATCCACGCTACCATCATCTATATCAGATACTTGTATGATATATGGTTCTAAACCTGAAGGATGAATATTAATTGCTGCATTTTTACATTTTGCCAATGGCTTTTGATCGTCGATGACAAATATTTCAAAGTTGCAGCTTCCTGAATTACCAGCTAGGTCTTCGGTATTTAAGGTAATGAAATTTCTACCACCATTCAAAATTATGTCAAGGTTGAATAAATTACTATTCACAACCATGTCATTGATATTGGTCGCACCGCTACTACTTATGGTAAATGTGGCGTCAGCATATCTGAGTCTTCCCTGGAGGTAACTTTCGTTGTCTATAGTTTGGGTTTGTGTAAGTGGCGTACAAGGGTTGATACCACCATCTTGGACACTTGAATTAGGAATAGCTAATAGTGAAACTTGATTATTTACAATCCAAATATTAAAAATATCATATGGTATTTCAAACGTTGCCCTTATTAAACCGCATTGGTCGGCTGATGAGGAGATCGGTGTATTGCCTATGATGTATCCACCAGGTCCTAAGATTTGGAAAAACTCTCCTTCATTTCCATTATCACCATAAAATTCTATTTCTAGCGTGACGTTTTGAGTGTTATGCCTTATAGGAAAGACATCTGTAAAAACCAGTTGTTTGTTTCGTGCAATGTGCCTTCCTGAGCCTGCATCAAATAGAAATGAAAGCAAAGCAGCTTCTTTGGATGAAGGACTTATTTTGTCATACACTCGGTCCAAGAGACAGTTTTCGATGACTTGAAAATTGATAGGAAGTGGTATTGTATCTTGGCATACACCATTACTTAATAGCGAAGTAGCATTTGGTGGACAATTTATTATTGGTTTTATTTCGTCTACAACATTTACAGGCACACTGCATACCGAACTATTCGATGCGCAATCTGTAAAGTGAAATTCTACTACATGGTTTCCAATTGGAAATTCAAGAGATAATGTGTCTACGTTGTCAAATGAAATGAATGGTCCATTATTTATAATATAGCTTTTTTGAATGGTATTGATCTGATCTATTTCAATACTGATGGTGGTTTCGATAGCGCCATTTGCACAGATATCATTAACAGAAAGTACTGGGCTGCCTGATACAATATTTGGTTCAAATAATAAATCAATAAATCCATCTTGGATCCAATCCGTCACTTTCTCTTTTGGTAGTAAGATATCAAACATTTTGCTTGAACATTGACCCTGACCCGTTTGGGTTTGTCCTAGTATTTGACCATCTTCGTCTTTGATAATAAAAAATTCAGAAGCGTCATCTATATCTAAGTTTTTGAGATTTATAGTTACTACAGCATCTTCAATTGGAATAGAAAGAGTAGGGTTAAAAGGTCCAACTCTGAGTGTGACTGGGTCAACGATGGATTCATTGTTTCCTGGATCATTAGACGTGACTAGAGCTGACACTTTTCTGATGATAGGAGACTCTGCTTCGATACAGTCATCTAATGCATTTGGTACAGGAATATTTACAAGTGCATTGCAACCATCATTTGTAGTAGATACCCTTATTGCATCCGGACAATTGCCAATCACAGGTGGATTAATGTCACTTACGCCAAAAACTCCTGATGTCACAGCATGATTCCCGCATGTATCGTAATAGACAAAATCAACTTCTACATATCTTAAGAATCCTTCTAATGCGGATGGACAATTTTGAGAAGGTAAAGTTAATGGACGAATGCCTGGATAAGTAGCTGCATCATTTATGTCATAACTTCCCTTGATTGCAGCAAACATTTCTGAACCACCGCAACTATATGCTGCAACTGAACCACCCATATTTTGTACCCAAATGTCAAGCAAGGCGTCATAATCAGCTTGAGACTGACAGTCGTATGTTTGGTTGTTTGCATTTGTAACAATGATGGGATCTACATCCTGCAAAACATTAATGACTTGATCAAAAGTGCTAATATTCCCACACACATCTCTTAGTGTGTATTCCCTATCGACGACGGTATTGCAACCTATAGACCTTATAGTGTCTGTAAA
Source organism: Saprospiraceae bacterium (assembly GCA_041739205.1). Lineage (GTDB taxonomy): Bacteria > Bacteroidota > Bacteroidia > Chitinophagales > Saprospiraceae > OLB9. The sequence goes on along the minus strand of JBGSOH010000340.1, from coordinate 4,864 downwards.
TGTTACGGTTACATCACTGCAATTGTCCCTGATGTTGTATAAATAAATGCTATCAGAATTGTTATCAAAAATAGTGCAAGAAATATTTATGGTATTTAGGATATCAAATCTAGGTGCTTCATTGTCTCTTACCGTAATCACTTGTTGATAAGAAGCCGCATTTCCACATGCATCTGTAACCGACCATGAGCGTGTGATGGTATAATTGTAATATGAACATTGGGTTTCATCACTTCCTTTTGTGCTAGTCTCTACCAAAATAGGAGTAACACTCATATCGCAATAATCAACAGCATTTATTGTTGGGCTCGGTATTTGACTACAATCGACTGTCACATTCATAGGTGGTGAGACAAACACAGGTGCTTCATTGTCCACTACTCTAAAGTTGGTCGTACCTGGTGTGATGGTCAGATTATCACAAGCATCTCGTACAAAAAAATTGATATTAAGTGTCCAATTACACACACCATCTGGGATGGTAGGGTAGGGACCATTTGCTATATTTCCAGAGCCTGATTGAACAGGTGTATTACCTACTAAAATAGCATATTGAAAGGTAGACCATGTAACGGGAAACGAACAAGCATCTGTGGCTATATATCCTGCTTTATTTTGAATCCATGAGATCAATGAATCTCTGACATTTGCTACACAATTGTACTGGACATTTGGTACCGTATTTATAGTAGGTCCAACATTATCGACTGTATAAAAATAGGCTGAAGTAGGATTACTTTGATTTCCAGAAGGGTCTACAGCTGTGAATGTTACTTTTACACTTTGTTTTACCTTACAGATCGTATCTGCTGGCATGTTAAATATGGCAATAGCTTCAACTAAAGTAAGATTTGCTTCAAAGGTGATAGTTCCTGAATTGTCTGTAGCTGTAGCTCCAGCATGATTGTTGTACCAAGTAGTAAGTTTTCCCACCAAATCAGACGTGGATCCACATGCAAACGATGTGTCTCTAGCAGGTGAAGTGATAATTGGTGCTTGTGTATCTTGCCCAGAAAGTGTAGTCATCTGAAGAAAAACAAAAAGCAATGATGCCGCTATAAGTCGACAAATCGGCCATTTGGTAAGTCTTTTGATAGAATAAATAAGACTATGCATCTGTATTTGTATTAAAAGTACCACAAAAAGTCCTATTGAAAACAGTATAAATCACTTGTATGGATACTGTTCATGGGAATCAAGTGGAGGATTATTAAACTCAGGTCGGTGTAAATAATAGATTACACGACACAAAGGTAATCCAAAAAATGCGTAAACTATGATGATTTACCCTGAATTATTGGTGGAACAGAATGTGTAGAAGACAAATTTGACATTTTCTACATAGTGAATTTTAAAAAATTAATACCTTGCATGACATTTTATAAGCATTTTGTACAAAACAAAAACAAAACTTAATTTGCAAGGATACATATACTTAATACTTACCATCATTTTTGAGTCAGCTGCGATTGTACTCATGAAACTAGCTGATGGTACGAGTCATAAGGTGTATCTCATTACGGGTGGCTTATGTTATGCTGCCACATTTTTTCTACTAACGATGGCATTAAAGTATCTTCCGATGGGATATACAAATGCAGTTTGGGCAGGTGCCAGTACTTTTTTTGTGTACATCATAGGAGCTACGTACTTTAAAGAAAAGACATCTATTGTTGAGTTTTTTTTCGTTTTTTGCATCTTGGTGGGCATTATTGGGCTTAATTTTATGTCAAAAGGCAAATAAATTGATAAAAAAGGCTTATTTCATTGAAAAAAGCGTGGACACTATTTTGTAAATCAAACTATTATCTTACCTTTGCCGCCCGAATTAAAATTTTTTATTCATTAAACAATACTTCAAAAAAATATGAACCATTATGAAGTTACTTTCATCATCGATCCCGTTCTGTCAGGTGATGAAATAAAATCGACAGCTAGCACATACGAAACCCTATTAAAAGATCAGGGAGCAACTATCGTGCATGTACATGAAATGGGTTTAAGACAAATGGCTTATCCTATCAATAAAAAATCTTCAGGTGTTTATTACTGTATAGAATTCAGTTCACCTAACGGATCTGCTATTGCTAAAACAGAACTTGCGCTTAGAAGAGATGAGCGTATCATGAGATTTCTTACTATCAAACTTGACAAGTATGGTGTTCAGTACAATGAAGACAGAAGATCAGGTAAGATCAGTGCTTACAAGAAAAAGGAAGCAAAAAAGAAACCTTATGACAACGGTCCAGCGCCTTTTGCAGGTAAAGATGCAGCTCCTGTAGCAGCAGCACCGGTCGCAGCACCAGTAGTAGAAGAGATCAAAGCAGCTGTAGCTGAAGTGGTAGCTCCTATCATCGTAGCTGAAGAAGAATAAATCATTGATCAACCCTTTCAAAAATAAAATATAATGGCATCAAGAGACGATATTAAATTTTTAAGTAATCCTACGATAGGATCACAAAGAAAAAAATACTGCCGATTCAAAAAATACGGTATCAAGTATATAGATTATAAAGATTCTGAATTTTTACTTCAGTTCATCAATGAGCAAGGTAAACTTCTACCAAGAAGAATTACTGGTAACTCACTAAAATACCAAAAATTGGTAGCGGTTGCAGTAAAACGTTCAAGACATTTGGCTATACTACCATATGTGGCGGATTTATTAAAATAATCTTTAAAAATTTATAGAAAATGGAAATCATTCTTTTAAAAGATATAGATAATCTAGGCGATAAGCACGAAATAGTGAATGTTAAGCCTGGATACGGTAGAAATTACCTTATACCACAAGGATTAGCAGTAAACGCAAATGCAGTCAATAGAAAAAAATTGGATGCAATCATCGCAGAAGAAGATGCTAAAGAAGCAACTCGTCTAGATGAATACAAAGCAATTGCTGCAAGACTTGAAGGTCAGACGCTTAAAATCGCTGTAAAAGCTGGTACTTCAGGAAAAATCTTCGGTAGTGTGACGAATGTTCAGATAGCTCAAGCACTTAAAGAAAATTTTGACTTAGAGATCGAGCGTAAAAAAATCCACTTACCTGAAGAAATCAAAGAAGTGGGTACTTACACAGCAGACCTACACCTACACAAGGAAGTAGTCACAAAAGTTCAGTTTGAATTAGTTCAGGACTAAGATAGTCAGGAAAACAAATATAAAAGGCTTTAGCACGTAAGTGTTAAGGCCTTTTTTCATTTGAGAAGATGCCTTATCCTAAAAAAGCTACAAAGGTTACTTTATACCCTTAAGGAAAGTTGAGCAAAAGTAAAATTACTAAAATTTTCATTTCATTTTTTTGCTTTTGGAGTTGTAATCTTTCATCTAGCGATTAATGTTTCGCTTTGTCAGATATAATACAATTTATAAACATAAAAGAGTGTAACTTTTTTAATAATTAGATGAGAAATTAATCTTTAGTAAATATAATGATAATTCAGGAATTACGATAGACTAAACACTTCATTAGAAAATACAAAATATCTCCACTGATACAAGTTCCATAATAAATTGCTAATTTTGTCGGAATTATTGAACCAAGTGCTCTGTCTAGATAATAAGTTAAATAATAATGTGCGCTATTTTTTCAAAGGTCAAGGCAAAAAACACAGGCATAGCAGTAGCTACGGCGAGTATTTTTAACGCAGAGATTTGGAAAAAGAGCCACATTTCATGAAGTTCATTATCTTGACAGAGCACTAGATATTGAAACCAAATGGATAAAAAAATAATAGTAATAGGTGCGGGACTTTGTGGCACTTTGCTCGCTCTGAGACTGGCACAAAGAGGACATAAAGTGACTATTTATGAGCGCAGACAGGATATGCGTACTGCTCAAATTTCTGCAGGAAGGTCTATCAATCTTGCTTTGTCAGATCGAGGACTTAAAGGTTTGCGATTGGTCGGTTTAGAAGATCAAGTAAATGACTTGGTGATTCCGATGGAAGGCAGGATGATTCACCCAATGCAAGGCGATAAAAGTTATGTGCGATATAGTGGTCGGACAGGAGAATGGATTAATTCTGTGTCGCGCGGTGGGCTGAATATCTTATTGCTAAATGAAGCAGAAAAAACTGGTCTCATTGACATTCATTTTAATATGGAGTGTCAGGATATTGATTTTGATGGGGGTAAGATTACACTCACAGATATGTCGACTAAGACAGCAGTTGTGGATTCGGCAGATGTCATATTTGGCACTGATGGTGCTAATTCCGCAGTAAGGAATGGCATGATGGCGCAGTCACCAAGGTTAAGGTTTGATTTTTCGCAAAAATATTTAGATACGGGTTACAAGGAATTAGAAATTCCACCTGCCGAAGATGGATCTTTTAGACTAGAGCATCATGCGCTACATATTTGGCCTAGAGCGGGTTATATGATGATAGCATTGCCAAATTTGGATGGTAGTTTTACGGTTACCTTATTTATGCCTTTCGAAGGTGAAAAAAGTTTTAGCAACTTGCAACAGGATGGTGAAATATTGTCTTTTTTTGAAGAACAATTTCCTACAGCATATGCACAAATGCCTGATTTATTAGCTGATTTTCGGTCCAATCCTAGTAGTTCGTTAGGTACGATCAAGTGTTATCCTTGGCAGGTGAATGGTAAGTTCTTATTGATGGGAGATGCAGCACATGCGGTGGTCCCGTTTTATGGGCAGGGAATGAATGCTTCTTTTGAAGACGTGGTCGTGTTGGATGGTTTGATGGACGAATATGGAGACAACTGGCCAGAGATACTTAGACGATATCAAGAAGTAAGGAAAGTGGATACGGATGCTATTGCAGATTTGGCTCAGGACAATTTTTATGAAATGCGAGATGGCACAGCTGACCCTGTTTTTTTATTAAAACGAAAA
>JBGSOH010000339.1:0-6766 GCA_041739205.1 Saprospiraceae bacterium | reverse complement strand
GATGCTAGTTTTTTTGCACATCAAGAAGAAATAGACCTTTGTTGGAGAGCAAAACAGGCTGGTTATCAGGTAAAATGTATCGTATCGAGCAAAGTGTATCATCTCGGTGGAGGTACATTGGATTATAACAATCCTAAGAAAGATTATCTAAACTTCAGGAATAATCTATACCTCCTGACTAAAAACGAAGCTCTTGGCAAACTCCTTTGGCTCATTCCTGCTAAGCTTGTTTTGGATGGATTGGCAGGGTTAAAGTTTCTGTTGGCTGGAAAACCACAATCTACACTTGCCATAATCAAAGCGCATTTAAGGTTTTATGTGAATTTGCCATTTGTTTTTGAGCAAAGAAATAAAGACCATATAAAAATTGAAAAATGTCGAATCGATAAACCAAACATGAAAAGCAGGTACTTAGGATCTGTGACTTGGAAGTATTTTATGGAAGGCAAAAATACATTTACATCATTAGGATATAATATTAATAAATGATAAAGGGGATCGAGATTTTATACGAAGATGAGTATATGATTGCTGTAAACAAACCGGCTGGCGTCCTGACAACGCCTGATAGATTTAATGCCAGTTTGCCAAATCTGATCAGCCAACTAAAAAGTAAGTACGAAGATGTGATTCCTGTCCATAGACTAGACAAATTTACAAGTGGCGTAAATTTATTTGCCAAAGATGCAGAAACGCACCGCTTGTTATGCATAAGTTTTGAATCTAGAGAAATAGAAAAATATTATACAACGATCGTAGATGGTGTGCCAGCGCCTGAAAGTGGCAGAATAGAAGTACCATTAACAGAATCAATGGTCACAAGAGGCAAAATGTTGGTGCATAATCGTGGTAAAGAATCCATCACAGACTATAAAATACTTAAAAACTTCAAAAAATATTGTCTCTTATATATTCGGCTACACACAGGAAGAATGCATCAGATTAGAGTCCACATGCAATATCTTGGCAATCCTTTGATCGTGGATACTTTATATGGTCATAGAGATAAATTTTTATTATCAGAAATCAAACAAAAAAGATTTAACTTAGGCAAGTACGAAGAGGAAAGGCCACTTTTGTCTAGACAACCACTTCATGCTACGAAGTTGGTTTTTAAGCATCCACATACAGAAAAAACAATCGAAATAGAATCCCCTTTGCCAAAAGATATGGAAGCTGTCATCGCTCAAATGGAAAAGTGGATAAAATAAGTTACGTAAAAAAAGCCATTGTTTAGACAGGCTGATAAATTTATTGAATATATCATTTAGTGGGATTGGAAAGTCCTTAACGCTTTGGCGTCACAGAGTCCTTTTTAAGGATGACTGAAAGGTTGCAACGCAAATTGAGTGAACGATTTCACTCAATAAAGAAGGAACCACAAACATCGGCTTGTGGACACCAATTTAAGATGGATAAATTTAGAGTAATATGGTGTGAATTCCGTTGTAAATCAAATGCTTAGCGTTAATTATTTGTAGTTATATAAAGCCTGATTACTATCTCAAAACAAAGTATCTTATACTTCTAATTGTTACCAACTTGTGTACTTCAAGTCACTCATACCTTTTCGGCAGACCCTAAACATTTATTTATTTCCAAGCTTATAGGAATTATTCCAAACGGTCTCAATATCTTTATAAATCGAGTAATTTTTGGCATAGTCAATATTCATTATTTTGAAATGGTCATTGGTATATAACAAATGTTTTGCAGACAAGGGGTATTTTATAATGGGTGCTTTTATAGTAGGTAAAAATCCGAAATCACCTTGGTCTCCACCATAACCTACCCATGTTTTCTGTCCGATGAAAACAAAAAACAAATTCTTAAAAACTTGAATACGCCCATTGTTCAATAACAAAACCAATGGAAAAAGGCAAAAGATTAACACACAAGCAATGATATCAAAAAGTCTTTTGTATCTCTTATATCTATCCTCGTGTAACTTGTAGGTAATGTCGAGATTATAAAACTGGCCCTGACTATTGCGAGAGTTACTGCCTATGATACTCAATGAATCATCACCTCCGATCTTAAAAGAAACAGAACGATCTAGTGTTGTCATAGATTTAATAATTTCTTTCATCGTCATATTTTCATTGCTAAAAATGACTTCATCTATTTTTAAATCATTAACCACCTTTGGAAGATAAGTGATGGTGTTAATGTAATACGCATCACCTAAATCCGCTTTATTTGGGGTCACAATGTAAACATTCTCAAAATTGACATTTGCATTTTTGATAGTAAGTAGTAGTTTTTCAGCAGACTCTTTTTCCGCGACTATTACAAGATTTTTTGTATTATTGACTTCACCTTTTTTAGACCTATCGGTTAACAATGATTTTATAAAACTAGTCAAAAAACTTATAGCAATCATTGATATAGTACCTAATAAAATTAAAACCCTACTAGTCCTAAGATTTTCAGGCAATAAAGCATAACATACAAGAATAATTGCTGTCCCTGAAGCAACGCCACTTAATGTCTTAAAAAAGCTTTTTACTCGATCATAATGACCAGCCAACCATAAGCAAAATGCCCAAACAATGCCGTAAACTAACAATATTAAATCAATGTTTGTATTATCATAATATTGGACATTATCAAAATAATAGGACGCCCATAAGTATTTTGCTTGAGATAAAAGTATCCAAATGAACATCACATCCAAGACAGGAAGTAGCCAATTAGAAACTATTCGGCTACTTATTGACATAAAGGCTCTAAAGGAAATAGCCAACTTTATTAAAAATGAAAAGATATCAGCATTACCTTTACTATAATGTTTATTCACATAAATATGCATGGCCCCATAAAAAGTACGCACATAGTTCAAGCTACTTTTTTTAGTACTTTCACCTTTATAGTGTATGATACTTGTTTCTGGATAATAATATATTTTATGACCAGCTTGTATAATTCTGTAAGATAAATCTATGTCTTCACCATACATAAAAAAAGCTTCGTCCAGCAAGCCTATTTCATCAAGCACACTAGAACGGATGAACATAAAAGCACCACAAAGCACTTCTATTTCATTAGTTTGATGCTCTGGCAAATATCCTAGATTGTACCCACTAAATAACTTAGAAGTAGGAAAAACGTCAGATAAAAAACTCAATTTGCAAAATGAATTCCATAGATCAGGAACTTTCCGTTTAGATTCTGGTAGAAACTTACCACTGCCATCTATCATCCGAACGCCTAAGGCTCCCGTTTCTGTTTTACTTTCCATAAAGTCAAAACACATCTTGAGTGTATCTTCTTCTAGAATAGTGTCAGGATTAAGAAGCAGTGTATATGTTGAATCAAGATTTTTGATAGCTTGGTTATTGGCAGTCGAAAAACCTTTATTTTGTTCATTGGCAATTATGTTGATTTCAGGAAAATCTTTCTGCAATAACTGAACGGAACCATCCACGGACGCATTGTCTACTACCCAAACTTCAACAGATAGGCCACTTAAACGTGAGTTCTTAATTGACTGAATACATTGGATTAGGAAGTGACGGACATTATAATTGACAATAACGATTCCTATGTCGTGTGCAGCCTTTGGTTTAGGACTGGACATTATAAGGCACTCTTGATACAATAGATCTACCCAAAGTCAGTTCGTCAGCATATTCTAAATCACCACCAAATGAAACGCCTCTAGCTATGATACTCACCTTCACATTGAAGTCCCTTAGCAATTTGGATAAGTAGAAAATAGTCGTCTCACCTTCTATAGTAGGACTTACTGCCATGATTACTTCTTCTATTTCTTCCACTTTTATGCGTTCTACCAATAAATCTATGCTCAAATCTGATGGCCCTATACCTTCCAAAGGAGAGATGACTCCTCCTAAAACATGATATTTACCCGAAAATTGATTGGTATCTTCTATAGCCATAACATCCCTTGCAGTCTCTACAATACAAAGTACCCTTTTATTTCTAGATGTGGATAAACAAAGCTCGCAAGTATCATGGTCTGATAAATTACAACAGATTTTACATTTTTTGATGTCTGTTTCCAGTCTAGCGAGTGCTGCTGATATCTTAGACGCTTTTTTGGTATTGTCTTGTACAAGGTGTAGGGCAAGCCTTAAAGCAGACTTTTTGCCAACACCTGGCAAGGTGGACAGTGCATTAACTGATTCTTCGAGTATCTTGGATGAAAAATTCATGATGCAAAATTAATATATTAAAAATCATTTATATACTTTATATCCAATTAATTTTCACTTAGCTTGAATACAAAATGTGTATCTTTGCCGCCTTAATAAGAATATCCATGTTTGGCTTGTTTAAAAAAATAGTATCCGGCAACCCTGAAGAGAATAAAGAGATGGGTTTTCTCGACCATTTAGAAGAGTTGAGATGGCACGTGATCAGGGCAGCTATCAGCATTTTGGTTTTCGCAGTGATTGCTTTGATATTTCAATATGAAGTTTTCGAGTACATTATATATGCACCCAAAAAACCAGACTTCATCACATACCAAGTTTTCTGTGCCATATCGGAAGCTGTCTGTTTCTACCCACCTGAACTTCAGCTTATCACTAGAGAAATGGGAGAACAGTTTTTTGTTGGTATCACGGTATCTATATATTTAGGTTTTATTGCATCTTTTCCATATATATTTTATGAGTTTTGGAAGTTTATAAAGCCAGGTCTTTACGAGACGGAACGAAAAATAGCTGGTAGACTCGTAGGCGTTACTTCTTTTTTGTTCGTTTTGGGTGTTTGTTTTGGTTATTATGTGATTGCACCTTTTGCGATTACATACCTAGGTAGCTATACAGTCGGTACAGAAGCAATTAATAGTCCTACCCTGTCATCATATGTAAACTATCTTACCATGTTTACAATTCCTACAGGACTTGCCTTTGAATTACCTATAGTGGTTTACTTCCTTGCAAAAGCAGGTATTGTAGGTCCAGAGATTATGAGAAAATTCAGAAGAGAAGCATTCCTTGTAATATTTATTATTGCCGCAATTATTACACCTCCAGATGCTTTGACGCAAGTATTAGTCGGTATACCTGTATATTTACTGTATGAAATTTCGATCGGAATAGCAGCTAGAGTGGTTAAAGAAAAAAATGAAAGTTCAAAAAGTAGTTAATATGCAGCGAGTTTCATCCAATTTAACCTTGTTTTTAAAATTATTCTTACCTACCGTTTGGATAGTATTTTTTACTACTTTCGGAACTATGTTGTTTATCATTGATGAATACAAGCTTCCGTTTTTGACTTCGCCATATTTCAAATATCCTTACATATTGTTTTTCGTTTTATTCCTGACCTTGCTATACTTTACATTCATACAGTTAAAACGGGTAGAAATGGATGGACAATTTTACTATGTGTCCAATTATATGAAGACCTTTAGACTAGTATATGATGACATTGAAAAAGTAGATAAAATGAAACTTGGCCCTTTGATGTGGGTAACTTACAAACTAAAGGCTAAAGGTAGTTTTGGAAAAAAGATAACATTCTTAGCAAATACCCAACTGTATAATATGTTTATGAATGACCATCCAGAAATCGCAAAATTATTGGATGGTAAATCAGTGGCTTAGATCAGGATTTTCGAGTAATGCTTTGTTCCAATCTGCTTCATTATCTATGTCGCTCAACGTTGGTAAGTCGGCAATATTTAGTTGAAGTTCTCTAGACTTGTCATTCGTTTCTTGATAAACAGCATCAGTGCTCCAACTGATATTTTCGAATAATGCTGGATGATATTCTTTCATACCAAGTAAATAGTATCCGCCATCAAATGTAGGTCCTACGACCACATCCGAATCTCCCAAAATGGTAAATGCCATCTCCAAAATATCGGGCGTTAAAGCCGGACAATCGCTACCTATGATTACTACCTTTTGCAACACTGACGCACCATTCTGTAAAAAAATGTTTCTAAATGCTGCCGACATTCTTTCCCCTAGATCATTTCCTTGTTGAAGGTATTTGTCAAAATCTTGAATATCCCAATCATCATCCATATCAATGACATCACTGTAAAACAAGTGATACTTTGCGTTAACTTTTGTGACCGTTTTACGCGTTACGTCTAGCAATCTTTGATATATTTCAAGTGCTTTTTGGTCCCCCACAGTAGCAGCAAGCCTTGTTTTTACTTTGCCAAGTACTGGATTTTTAATAAAAATGATGATGTTATTCAATATAAGTTACTCTTTATCCTTTGATTCTTTTTCTTCTTTAATCTTTACTTTATCTCCCGATTTGAGTGTTTTACTCACTTCTGAGTATGGTCCTGAAATTAATTTGTCTCCCACATTTACACCTGATTTGATCATGATAAATTCATCGTCTTGGATCCCTGTTTCCACTTTTACCATCTTTGCAGTATCAGCATCCATCAAGAAAATCACCTCATCAAATTCTTTGTCATCTGGCACAACCATATCGTCAGGCAAACTTTTATCTTTAGTCACTTTTTTATCAGATTTCTTTTCTCTTACAGTCACACATTGTATCGGCACAGCAACTACATCTACTGCTTGCTCTGTAAAAATATCTACAGATGCAGACATACCCGGACGTAGCGGATATTGCATGGTTTTAGTTTTGATATCTTGATAAGAATCTGCTAGTACCCTTATTTTGACAATAAAATTGGTCACTTGATCTGTGTTTAATGCTGTACCCGCAGTGGCTATATTTGAAGCTGAATTGGCTATTTGAGTGACTTTACCTTTGAATTTTTTACCTAAATAAGCGTCCACTTCTATATCAACATCAT
>JBGSOH010000264.1:0-11599 GCA_041739205.1 Saprospiraceae bacterium | reverse complement strand
GTAATGCATGACTGCGTCAAAGATATCGCCCTTGACCCACGGCGCAGGATCCATGAGTTCATCAGGCCATTTTGTCCACCAGTTTTCGCCTATTAAATAAAATTCAGGATTAACTGATCGTACATATTTTCTAAAATCTCTCCAAAATCCCACAGGTACATGTTCTGCCACATCAAGTCGCATACCATCTATACCATCTTCAAATTTTCCATCCCCATTCGGATCCATCCATCGCTTGCATACATCAAATATGTGTTGTTTGACCTCAGGATGAATATTACCTTCGTAAGGATGACCAGGAATCTTGCCATCTGTGTCTATCTTGCGCAATTCAGGAAGATTTTTGATACCATACCAACCTTCATATTCTAGTTTGGTTTCACCAGTTTTTTCATCTTTAACAAACTTAGTGTGATACCAATCTTTGAATGGTGATTTATCTAGATTTTTTTCTACATCTTTGAATGCCCAAAAATTATTGCCTGTGTGATTCCAAGAAAAATCCAAAACTACTTTGATGCCTTCTTCATGAAGTTTTTTGACTAAACTTAAAAACTTTGTGTCAGCAGTTGTCATCTTCCATGTGCTAGGATCTTTGTGATTTTCATTCGCCATAATGGCAAGATCACCTGCTACATCATCTCCGAATGTGACGTCGATATGGTGATAATGTCTTGCATCATATTTGTGTAACGATGGAGCATCATTGATAGGATTAAAATAGATGGCTGTGATACCCAAATCTTTCAGATAAGGTATTTTTTCTAAAACACCATCTAGGTCGCCACCATAACGTCTCATCTGAATCGTACGGTAAAAATCCAAGCCTGTAGGTTTGGCCCATGATTCTTGTTTGTACCAGTTGTGTCCCCATGGTGTGAGCGTCCAATCATCGGGCAAAGAATCTATCAAAGCATTCGCAGAAGTAACAGCCGTAGGATTATTGTTTGGATTGCCATTTCTAAATCTCTCCACAAAAATCTGATACCAAATAGCCTCACGAGCCCAATCGGGTGGCAGCTCGAAAGCAAGTTTTTCTTTTTCTGGATTATCTGATTTTTTTGCCATACAGCCCTGAATTATCAGTATCAATGATAAAATACATATCCTGAACACCATGATTTACACAAATTTAGGCGTAAATATAGTATTTATCAAATTAAAGTGAATTAAAGTTTTCAATTTAATGAGTGTATCATTTGAAATGAAAATTATTAGCTCCAAATTCAAATCTTTGAAATTTATGATACTTATTTGAAATATATTGTCGAAATTTGTCACCAAATAGAGTACATATAAATATTTGTTAGTCAACCTTAAAATATTCCTTTCTGTTAACCGATGATATCAGCAAATACTTTTATTTATACTTGTATTTTGATTTATAACTTATAGAAGCACTATGGGAATGCCAAATTTGCATCATAATTTACAATAACAAACATGAAGATATCCAAGATAGAAATTAAAGATTTTCACCAGTTCAAGGATTTCTCCATTGACCTGACGTACCCGAAAGGACATGCCAAGGAAGGACAACCTTTGGATAAAGTTTGTTTTATTGGTCAAAGTGGTACGGGGAAGACTACTTTATTGGAGTTGATACCTATGCATCTGTATAGTCATGAAACAAACCTCATTAAAAAAAGTGACCCTACTTCACTTTCAAAAAAAACAAAAATTCATATATCATATGGGAAAAAATATGAAAATAGTTTTGAAATAGAATTACTTTGGGAGTTAAATAAAGATACAAAAAAAATGAGATTAAAATGGAGCTGGACTAATGCAAAGTTAAATTCATTAGAAGCTGACCATGATAAAGCCGTAGAAAAACTAGATGAATGGTGGTTAAAAGATGTTTCATCGAAAATGATATATTTTCCGTCTAGTTTGAATTATGACCTTGATATTGAAAATGAAATAGATATCAATAGTGACGACATTGTAGATTTTAGCCAACAAAAAGTAGCAAATGTTTGGAATTTAATTTTAGATAATATTCAAAAATATCAAGAAGAAGAGTTACAAATAAGACAAGAGATATCTAAGACAGTGGAACAATCATCCAACAATCTTGAAACTATACAAAAAGCACTTAAAAAGCTGGAAGATTGGAAAAGTATTGAGTTTAATCCAATCCAAGATGTGGCTGAAAATTGCTTGGATAAATTACTTGCTAATTTTAAGTTGAAAGTCAAAACAGAACTCGATATTAAAACTAAAGATGATATCGGCTTCATAAAGGTAGAAGATTATCATAAAAATGAAATACCAAATGGACTTTGGAGTACTGGCACAAAACAAGTAATTCTTAGCGCCCTGCCGTTATACTTATTAAAGCCAAAACATACTATCATACTTTTTGATGAGCCCGAAAGGTCATTATATCCAGATTTACAAAGGACGATTGTAGATTATTATTCTAGCCTTGCAGATGATTGTCAGTTTTTTTATGCTACCCATTCGCCAATTATTTCATCAAGCTTTGATCCGTGGGAAATCGTTGAGTTAAAGTTTAATGAAGAAGGGAAAATCTACAGAGAAGTATATTATGAAGGCGAAAATCATGTTGACAATTACAAATGGAACCCTAAACTGATGCGTTGGGATGACATCTTGCAGCGTGTTTTTGATCTTCAAGACGATGGATCACCATTACGCCGAGAAAAATTAAACGAGTTAGCCACTTATAATGTGAAGTATAGAAAACTAGAAAAAAAAGGAGCCCTTGATCAACCTGAAGCAAAGGAAATCATAAAAAATATTGAAAAACTATCTAAAGAACTGTCAAGTTGGAATTAACGATATGAGAAAAATTGATAAGAATTATAATGTACTTTTATCAACTCAATATAAAACCTTGGTGGATAATTTAGAATCAAACAGTACAAAACATCCACTGTCAAGGACTTATTATGATGACATAGCTATGGAGTTGTACAAGTGTCAACAAGGTGTTTGTGCTTATACAGAACGATGGATATGTCCTAAGGAATTATATGATAGTACTCTATGGGTAAATGGTAAATATCAAAATGAAGATAGTGCTGAATATCGCAGAGTAGATCATGCAGGAGAAATGGACCATTTCGACCCGAATCTCAAAAAAGATAAGTATTGGCTATGGAGTAATTTATTTATGATAGATGCAACCATCAATTCTAGAAAAAGCAATGAACAACCATCATCATTTTTAAAACCTGATTTGGACGACTATGCGCCAGAAAAATACTTTGATTACGATGAGGAAACTCATAGATTTATTCCAAACACTGATATCGAAGATGAAAATACTAGAGATGAGATTCAAAGAATGATAGATAATGTTCTGTTTTTAAATCATGGCGTAGTAAGAAAGGATAGAGAAAATTTTATAAACGATATTAGACTAAAGCAAAAGTACAATACTCCTTATAAAGTAGATAGGTTTTTTACTGCTGTAAACTGGTGTATTGAATTACAATAAATCTCGTAAATTCAACTAGAAAAATAATACTTTCTTCTCAACTTTTACAATTAATCACCACTGTCTCATTGATGGCTTTTTTCAGCAAGATGATGGCTTCTTCGATTTGAGCTTTATTGTTTTCTGAAGATTCCACTGCTTTCAAATGAAGATTTCTTTGGACTATGATTTGTTGTTGGTTAGCTGTTGTTTCCATCTGAATATCTACATAGTTCGATTCTATTGTTCTAGTTTTTGGGGCTTTTTCTAAGTGACATCCTTCAGGAACTTTGATATCATACTTCTCCATAATAGTGTAGCCATTTTTTAAAGAATAAAATTTGGAATTATCTAGGATAGAAGGCGGTAATTCGTCAATTCTTAGTTTTATAAAATACCTCGATCCTGATTTCGATACATTTTTTGATGAAGCTAATTTACATTCAAAGGAAAATTGATCTTCCAAATAACTTCTGTTAATAATCTCTACATTATTGATCTCTGGCAAAGATTGCTTGAGATGTTCTGTAAATTTTTCATCTGTAAAAAGAGTGGTATAGATGTATCCATGATGCTCCATTCCTATTCCTGACAAGCTTTGTTTAAAGTTTATTTCTATGTTCTCCTCTGAGTTGATGTTGATATCAATGGTGTTATTAATCATATTATCTTTTGACGAATAAGACTTTGTATTCACCAAAACTGAGTTTTCTCCATCAATCCATAATGCTTTTCTATCACCTGTAAAAGCACCAAGATACCCTAATGGCGTATTTGGTGAAGTACATTCCAGAAAAATGGTGTCTTTCTCCAAAGGTACTGCTACAATTGCGTGGTTAAAAACATTTTGTGGAAAGTTGGGATTAGGATTATTGTATTTACTTCCTGCAGATATAATAATATAATTGGACGGAATATCCACCACTTTTAGGATTGCTTTCATATAGTTGCTCAACGCTTTACAATCTCCATACTTGTTATTGTGTACATCTTGGGCAGCCATGGGTTTGAATCCACCGATACCTAATTGAATACTGACATACCGCATATTCTCTTGCAGATATTTGTACAGTTTTTCCACTATCACTCTTTTATCTTTGGTATCTCCAATAACGCTTTTTATTTCCAATGTAGATTTTTCATCAAAGATATCTGTCCCATCACCCAATGTTGCAAACCATAAACCAAAATTACCCCAACTACTTAGGTTTCCATCAACACCGTCCATCTGAAAGTCTTCCAATATAGGTGTTATTGATGTTGGGATATTTTTATCATCAAGGTTTTTAAGATATATTGATGTTATATTTTTTAATTGAAAAGTATATTTTCTGAATTTATTTGTAAGCTCGGTTTTGGGTTCAGCCCAAGGATGGTTAGAAAACCTTAATACATTATTTATGTCATAATTTACAACTTCAAAAACGCTACTCAAAATGGCTGTATTTGCGTGACTCACAGGTGTATATCTGTCTATAGTGAATGTTTCTTTACTTATTTTACTATAATTGAGTTTTACTATAAATGGCATTTCTTTCTCTATGACGCTATAGATTAAGAATCGAGTATCACTAGCTATTGTGACATTGTTAACCGCTGATTGGTCTATCATATCTTTTCTACTGATAGACTTCTTTTTTTTGCCATCTACCGACAAAATAGAAATTTCTAGATCTTCTATTTTTGAATACTTATCATAAGGAATATAAATAACATGACTTGAAGGGCCATTATCTTTAGTGACCAACGTTGATGATGAAACTTTTCTTTTAATCAATGATTTATTGTGTATCTCTAAAGTTTCTGTATGTTCTATGACAATAGCTGATGAGTTAGATAGAAGTGAATCAGATATCAAACTCATTTCTACCTGGCCTGCTAATCTTAATTGTCCCAATAACAATAGAAGTGGTAACCATAAATAACCCAAAACCCTCTTCATATTTTTTTCAGGATAACGGGTTCATTCAGCTTATTTATCATAGTCTCCATGCTAAATTTTAACTTCTCATAATCTAAAGGTGAAAATTCAGTTTGTATTATTTTAAAGTCTGCAATAACAGTTAATGTTTTTATTCCTGCTATATAGGATGATGAATATTTTAGGATCAGATCATTTTCTTGCATTACTGCGTTTAGATTTGAGGGTACTTCGTAGTTGTATCCATCAAGAATTTTAATGTTACTTACAAATTTGTATTCCATACCGAACGGAAAATCTACATAAGTTTGCCTTTCTTCTTGTTTGAAAGGATTGCTATCAAAAGGTAAATGAACAAAGGGTTTTACGTAGATAAAATCATCATCAACGAGGGCTTGGTTATGGTGTTCTTTTAGCTTAAGTACTTTATCTGTTTTTTCAGTGATAAATATGGAGTCTTGAATCAAGTCTTTTTCCTGATGAAATGTGCTTAAAAAATCCACATCACTACTTGAATTAATAGCCTCCAAATCATCAAAAGCAAAATAATTAAATTTATTTATTTTGCTTGAATACAATATCTGTTCTTTAGTTTGAAGAATATCTGTTTGAATGATCTGTTTACCAACACAATTTTGCTTAAGATTTACCCATCTAGCATTGTTTTTTGACACAACCCAACCTTTATCGTGTAAACATTTTTTTGGTAAATTCCCAAAAGGTATGGTTGACGCAGCATCTGAAAAAACTTCCTTATCATTAATTATACTCAATGCCACAACATAATCAAATTGAGAGTAATCAGGTAAAACTGGATGCAGTGTTCCATTCCCACGTGAACTCAAGATCACGGGTGAAGTTGGAATTCCTACATGGTTTAGAGCAGCGATATAATTCAGGTTGATTTCTCCTGAATTACCTGTTCCTTCTTTAAAAAGTTTTGATCCTCCTTTGTCAGCCAAATAATAGTTGCTTCCATCAAATTTTACATTTTTAAGAAAATATTGATGTATCAAATTAGCTTTCTCAAATGGTGTTTCAGTTCCTGTAAATGGTACTAATTTTTCTATGAACTTGCCATCGCTCATTATTTCCCCAAAAGACTCATCTCCCAATAGTTCTGAATTAATTTTTTCATATGTCCCTGCAAAAGTTTGAGTGGGTGAGTTAGGAAAAGCAACAGAAATTAATTGATGAGTGATTTTAGATTTGCCATCATATTTATTTGCTGTGAAAGGCTCTGGTATAAATGCTGGTAGATTTTCATGGATTAAAGTCCTGTTTGAGTAATTCATATTGAAAGTCTCGTGCTCAACTTGCCTACCTTTAAAGCCTTGACCTTCATACACTACCTTGTAATTGATTGATCTAGATGAAGTAGCTATTTCATCGCTCGAAGGCGCAAAACCACCCAAAATATTTATTTGGTATCTAAAATATTCAGGAATTTTTAATGTAAACTGATTGTATAATACTGGTATTTCATCTTGAATAAACCAATCTTCTATATTTGTAAAATAATCAGAAGTAAGTTCATATTCATACTCAAATACACAACCATCTTTGATATTTGGGAAAACAAAAGTGGCTTTTTTAAAGTAGTTATTGAACTGTACATGAAAGATATTATCATCTGACAACTTAGTTTCCACAATCTTTTTATTTTCTAGATTGTATGTTCTCCCTTTGATATCTGACATTTTCACTTTGTTGCTACTTGATTTTGGGCTGTAATAATAAATCTCTACAGTACCAATATCTTTTGCGTCTCATTTAAAGAATTTTACCTGTGTTTGTTGGCTTAAAATAGCTTTAAATCCACTTGACTCTGTGTACACTATTTCACGCAATCCCGTTTTATTAGTTACCATTGCTGGTGCATCTTCCTGAATGTCACACTCCTTTTTTTCCAACAATTCGACACTTACTTTTTTATACTTGTATTGCTGTCCTTCTAGATTTTCATGTAAAAAGATTAGAATAATCAGACTTACTAGGGTAATTTTAACTTTCTTCATAAAAGCAAATTTAGTTTTGAATAGAAGATTAATTATTTTGCAAAGTTACCTCCTTTTATTCATTTGATACATACTTCAGCTATTTTTTTATGTAGAAGTAACCACAATCTTCTTGTTGAAACATAGTTTATCTATACTCTATTTATAAAAACGTCAATCCTTCCCAAACAACTTCCTAAAAAATTTCTTTGTACTCGATGCTCTAGGCACCAAAATATACCTAAGACTTAATCCTGACGTGGTATAAAATCTCTGGTTGGAGTCATTTTTATTAAAGGTTACAAGTGGTTGATAATCGGTAGAAATACTAAGTCTTCCTAAGGAGATTTCAGCACCAAAGGTCATGGCCAAACCAGTAGATCGTACTGCAACAGTTGTTTCACTATTTGTTTCGATGGCTTTGCGGGTGTAGAGTCCTGCACCCATAAAAAAATTAATTCTTTTGGTCAGTAGTGGATAATGTTGTTTACCTAGGATGGAAGTTAGTTCTCGTCCTGCAAACGTTCCTGGCTGATGATTGAGCTCTAGTGTTGTTTTTTTGGCAACACGTTGTGCAAAACTGATTCCAAAATCATCTGCTATACGAATTCCTGCCAAAGTGTTATACTTTTGAGCCGTAACTACCACTGAAATCAAACTTAAAAAAATTATAAAGATGTATTTGTTCAAAGCATATAAAATTTAGGTTAACCAAAATCGACCAGACATCAATCAATGAATTCTTAAGTCTACTCCGAAAAGTCCTCATTTCAAATAAATGAAAATCCCGAATTTTCCTGCATTGATAATCAAATGTTTCCCTTTAGGGTCAGGGTAAATAACTTTCGATTATCAATCAATTTGTGTTTTCGGAGTGGCCTTAATACTTTTAAGACGTAAATAATTCCATTTTAGTGCATAAATCTATCACAAATGATCTATAATTTTGTGTTAAACTATTTACAACTGTTGATATTGTACCTCTTTATCCTCAAATATTCTGAATGGAAATCCTTCTTTTCTCTTTCAGAGATTTAAAATGGGTAGGCGTCAGTCCAGTCACTTTTTTAAATTGACCAGACAAATGCGCCACGCTGCTATAATGCAATTGGTACGCTATCTCAGAAAGTGTCAATTCATCAAACATAATCAATTCCTTAATCCTTTCTATCTTCAGCGCGATGATGTATTGCTCGATAGTAGTTGCTTCAATTTCTGAAAAAAAGTTTGCCAAATAGGAGTAACTCATATTCAGTTCCTTACTTAGGATTGTTGAAAAATTGACATCAGGTTTTTCATCAGACTTATACACATAGTCCAAGATGATCTGTCTGATTTTTTCAATCAAGATACCATCTTTTTTCTCCAACAATTCTAGACCCACTTTTTTGATCTTTTTGTTGAGAGCCAATTTTTCTTCGTCTGAAACATCTGCTTTTGTCACGATTTCTCCTAGCTCTACTTTTACGGTCGGTATTTCCAGTTCTTCAAGAGCTTCCCTCACCACTACTTTACAGCTTTCGCACGCCATATTTTTGATGTAAATTTTCATTTATTTGGTTTTGTTTAAATGGATAATTAAGTAAACTCCTAATAACCCGCATGCAAATAATGCAGTATAGATTACCAAAGGTAAGTATTTGTTAGGTTTGAATGTTGACTAAATTAGCTCTGTTATGAAGAGAACTTCAAAGATATGATAAATACACCACTTTTTAAGGAGTATCCTAAAATTAAATATTGACTAAAGTTTCGGAGTTCTTAACTAATTATCTTATATATATATTATTCAAATGAAATCTTAAGTGCTTGATTATTATCTGTTAAAATAAAATTTCATATGGTCAAATAAAGTTGTGCAAAAATAAAAGCTAATCAAAACACAAATGCTATTTGCAACGTTGGACTGGCCTTTTCATTTTTAGTCAAAAGTTTGAAAAATAGCGTTAAAAACAGAAAACTGTATGAGCCAAAACGAAAGCTGGAACCGGGTTGAAATGTACGAAGTTCAAAAAAATTATAGCGCGACGAACATAATCAAAGGCGAGTTTTTTATGTTTAGCTATTTTTCAAACTTTTGACGTTAAGAAAATGAAACAGCCTTGATTTTTTGTTTCTTTTGTATCAAGACAAAAGAAAAAGACGCTAAACCATTAAAGAAATGATCAAATAAGTGATTTTGCGCCAAATTGAAATTTAGTATCACAAAAATCTACCACCGAAACTTTAAATATTGTGTAAAATTCCTTTTGTTTACCCTGACCCTAAAGGAGACAAAATGAATTTTAAATCATTTACTATACAAAAACAGGATATATAAATTATTGCTAACTCAATACAGGTAATGACAAATATCCTTTATATTCTTTATCATCATCAAATACGACATCACTATAATCTTGAAGTACGTTGTAAAGCGTATCTCGCTCGATAGGAACTCGCCCTACCCTTCTGATCATGGTCACCAACTGTTCCGTGCTCAATGCAGGTGTTTGCTCTTCAGAACCTGCCATAGAGTATATTTTGGTGGTATCATCGATCGTACCATCTATATCATCTACACCAAATGCTAGAGAGAGCTGAGCCATTTCTCTACCGATCATAGGCCAGTAAGACTTGATGTGGTCAAAATTGTCAAGATATATCCTCGATATAGCATAATTGCGCAAATCCTCTACCGTATTGGATTCAGTAAGATGCGAAAGTTGATTATTTTCATTTCTAAATTTCAGCGGAATGAAGGTCTGAAATCCACCAGTTTTATCTTGTAACTTTCTAAGTTGCTCAAGATGATCTACCCTATGCCAGTAAGATTCTATATGACCATAAAGCATGGTGGCATTGGATCTTTTGCCTAGTTCGTGCCATACTTCATGGATGCGAAGCCATTGATCTCCACTACATTTTCCCCCAGCGATCTGATCTCTGATCTCAGGATGAAAAATTTCCGCTCCACCACCAGGCATGGAGTCTAAACCTGCTTCCATCATGAGTTTCATACCTTCTTCATAGGTCAATTTATCTTTTTTAAAGATATAATGATACTCGACAGGGGTAAGCGCTTTGACATGCAAATCTGGCCTATGACGTTTGATGGCAGTAAATAATTCGCTATAAAATTTTACATCATATTGTGGCAACACACCACCCACGATATGTACTTCAGTCACAGGTTGGTCGTCATATTTTTTGACAATATCCATGATCTCATCCATGGTATATTCCCAACCTTCTTCTCGTTTTTTGATCAATCTAGAGTAGGAACAAAAAGTACAAGTGTACAAACAAATATTGGTAGGCTCTATGTGAAAGTTACGATTGAAATAAGTGGCGTTTCCATTCTTTTTTTCTCTGACAAAGTTTGCCAAAGTACCTAGATACCCCAATTCTGCATGTTCAAACAAATACACTCCTTCATCATAAGTGATCCTTTTACCATCCGTCACGCTTTGAGCAATAGATCTCAGCTCAGGTGTGAGTTTTGGATCATTAATCAACAATTCAATATCATTATGGACCATTACCTTCGATTATTTAAGATTAATAGTAACTATTCAGTAAAACCCCAAAGGGGTTAAATAATATTAACCATGGATGTAAATCCGTGGTTAAAATGGAAAACTAACTTAATTTTGGCGCTATTTTTGCCAAAAATTAGCAAAAATCGTGACAAAATGGTTTTTGAATTACTAACAACTGAATTGTTACAATTAAAAAAACACTCAAAATTAAAATTTGATGCACAAATAACGGTTTTTTTACAAATAATACTTTTACTTTACACATTCTAAAGCTTTTGACCCATATGCTATCCATATTGATACCCATTTACAATCAGGATGTCAGACCCTTAGTATATACATTGGCAAAACAATGCAACAAGCTGAAAATCAATTACCAAATCCTTTGTTTTGACGATCAGTCTACCGAAAAATACAAACAAAAAAACAGAGAACTTGCCTTCAAAATGAATATTAACTATACCGAACTTCCAGAAAATCTCGGTAGAAGTAAAATCAGAAACTGGCTTGGTAAAGCTGCATATTTTGAATATGTACTATTCTTAGATGGCGACTCTACGGTCAAATCCAAAGATTTTATCAAAAATTATATGGATGCGCTGCCTACAAATGGTGTCATCTACGGTGGTAGAAATTATCAAGTCCGAAAACCAACCAATAAAAAGAAATTGCTTCATTGGCTCTATGGCAGCAAAAGAGAAGCTTTGCCAGC
>JBGSOH010000225.1:0-16741 GCA_041739205.1 Saprospiraceae bacterium | reverse complement strand
AAAACTTAAATGGACGGATTCAAAGATTTTTAATCAATAGTTATGGGACAAGAGATAGAGATTTTTTCTTCTACAGGGTACAAGTATACTTCTCCTAAAATCAACAGCACCTTAAAAAAAGATTTAGCCAGCTATTTATATTATCTCAATGTTTAAATAATATATATCTTCTAGTGTTAAGCACTACTTGATTATACTCACATCTCCATATTTATATTTTGTCTCTTGTGGTATGACTGGATGTCTGAACTTGTATTTAATGGTGTACACATAGACGCCTGTCTGACATGGCCTACCAGAGAATGTGCCATCCCATGATATCAGTGGATCAGTAGAATGAAATATTTTATTTCCCCATCTGTCAAAAATCCCAATTTCATATTCTTCAAACACACAATTCGTCTTGGGTTGCCATAGGTTATTTGGAGATGTGGATAATGTGGATATGATGTTAGGTACGTGGATATTGCAGTTTTCGCATTCTACAACTTCTATACTGATCTCTCCGAAATCACCATACTTTGGATGGATCGTTTTAAGGGTATATTTTCCTATTTCTCTACTTCTAAATTCTGTCAAGGTCGAGCCCGATTCATTTTCTATCTCCAATCCTTGTGCCATAAATGTAGCAAAGGTATATATCTCGTTATCACAGATAGTGATTGTTGTATCAATTTTTTGTAAACATATCTTGGATGATACTTGTATGGTGCCTAGTCTGCCGAAGCATGCATCTTCATAATAAAAGGCATACTGTTTTGGCCAATCTACCATAATTTCTTTGACTTCATGACCTAATGAATCTTTGATGATCGTATTGGGCCGACTAGGTAGGGGTAGTATTACTTTCTCTCCATCACACACTTCTATATCATGATTTTTCTCCCGTGATTGGGTGGTCTTGATTACTTCTACTTTGTCCAATAAAATACTAAATCCCACATTCTGAATGTAGCCAGTATGAATTGACAACCAATGAACCTGATCAGGGGGGAGAAACGGACCAAAAACTATAAACTCTTCGCCACCTTTGGCAATGTAACAGCCTTCGATCTTATGGTACAGCTTGTCAGGCCCATAGAAGGTATCTCTATAGCCGATAAAATCATCCGTCAATATCATGCTCAAAGTGTCACCCAATGTCGTAAACTGAAGATCATTGGTATCTCGAGCAAAAACACATCCATAATGATCTGCTATGGCATAATGTTTATTAGAATGAATATAATAACTGACCTTGTAAGTGCTGTCTTTCTGAAGTGGTGACAATAGTCTAGATGTATAGTAAAATCTTCTTTCAAATTTTGTGACGAGACTTGTATTTTTTTTATTTGCTATCAAAATAACTATTGCTTCTTCATCATATGGTTTTATTGAATCTAAAGGAATATTATCTAAGTATGTCAGCATAGGATTACAATCAAGATGAGAATATCCACCCCCTATACGCCCATAGTTGTGCCAATCTCGAACAAAACCATTGAAACTATGACTTGTCCTATGTATTTGCTTATCTGGGCACACATCATAATTTTCAAATGAAGGATTTCGGACCAAATTTTGTGATGATACCGAAATTGAAAATAATATAAATAGGAAGATATTTAAAAATCTAACTTTCATAATTTCTAGATTAAAAAAATAGGAAGCCAACATGGTGGTGGCTTCCTATTACGTTGCGAAATATTAAATTTTTACCACTTTATCTACACGTTTACCTAGTTTATCGTTAGGCGTATGTAAGAAATATAAGCCTGATGGCAGATGAGAAATATCCAATTGGTTATTGTCCATTCGTATTCCTTGAATTCGACCTTGACTATCATATAGCTGTATTGAACTCGGCTCTGTTTTGAAGTTCTCAAGATTAATAACTCCAGAAGTTGGATTTGGATAAATACTTTTGAACAATTCTGTATTGCTTCTAAGTCCTAGCATTCCATCATTCCCCCATGAACCATCATCCTCTAACTGATATGAAACATTCATTTGATCATTTAATCCTCCATTTGTACCTCTGGCCGAAGCATCGCCACTATAAATCTTGAATGTACCGGAAAACTCCTTAGGAGGACAATTCTGGTTCCCCCAAACTTTTACGGTAAAATGGAAACAGTCATCATAAGAGTATTTAATAGGGAAAGGATTAGGAATATTGCCACCGCCAATATTGATTGACGGACCACCAAGAGCAAAATAATTGGTAGTCCAAGCATTGAACTGAAGCTGAGTTACCTGCTGACCAGAAGATGGATAGATCGTTTCGTTTTTGACAGTGGTCAAATTTAAATTTTGACAATCTTCATCTTTGATCAAGGTATATTCAATCTTAGTCACCGCAGCACTTCCTGTGATACTATTTATCCATCCTACTCCTACAGATGAGGCACCGAGTTGCCAAATGGTGCCATCGTTTGGATGGACATTGTTGTTCGTACCATCATTATTGACTCCTTCTGTAATTGCTGAGCCTAGCCAATTAAATTCTGCATCTCCAGCTTGAATTGCTGGTGTCCAGACAAATGAACCACTAAATACATTTGCCCCATTTTGTGGTAGTGGATCGGAACTACCACAGCATTTGATAGATACTTTCATCCTATAAGTCGCCTTTGGAAAATTTTTCATTAACTCATTAATGTTGATATTAGCGCCATAATTAATTCCTCTAGAATCATAGTATGGCGTCCATTCTACCGTTTTTACCAAGACTTGAGTCTGTCCAACAATTTGGAAAATCTCTATTTTAACACAGTAATTACGCAAGTCAATATTAGGGGCAACATATTTCCAGCTGATGTAATTCTCATTGATTTGATCAGCACAACTATACACCTGCGAATTAAAGACTCCCACATCGTTAGGACTGCCTTGGTGGAATGCTTGAAAACCACTTGTGCCTTGGTATCCTAATGTTCCTATAAGGGCATAAGCAGATACATTACCTAAGCCAATACACGGACCACCATTGTAAGTTGAAGAGGTTCCGCCTATATTAATTGACGAACCCACTGCTCCATTATAACTAAAGCAACCATCAGCCCCTGTAGTGAAGGTTGTACATCCACCAACGGGTCCACCAGGTATGTGCGGCTCACAATATGTAATAGGATAATTAGCTAGTGGCTGACCAGAGCATCTATCCTTCACGCAACCAGTCCAACAAGCGTTAGCACTTGTAAATGACAATACAGCAAATGATATTGCCATTAAAAATCTAAATTGTTTTTTTACAAAATTCATAAGATAAGGAATTTTAATAATGTTTAATAATAAATAAATAAAAACTTAATTCAACAAAAAGAAAACCTGTATCTTTGCTGTACGTATCGGCGAGATACTCGGAGAGTCTGCAGCCCTTCCAAGGGCATTGATGTCAGGCTCTCTTTTTATTTTGAATCAATTGTGTTAAAAAAATCAATAACTCATCTAAAGATAATTATCTAAAGAAGGTCAGAGTAAAAACAAAAATCGGACAAATTTAAAATCGTGGTTA
The DNA here is from genome assembly GCA_041739205.1 of Saprospiraceae bacterium. Classification (GTDB taxonomy): domain Bacteria; phylum Bacteroidota; class Bacteroidia; order Chitinophagales; family Saprospiraceae; genus OLB9. The sequence continues at coordinate 13,245 of JBGSOH010000225.1, read as the reverse complement.
CTTCTACAGTGTGAAACTTAAACGTCTATCTTGATTTTGTCCGCTTTTATTGGGTATTTACTGGCAAACTAGCTAATCACTAGCACAAAATAATAATTGTCGCCTTCCCAAATTTCACAAGGTATTTTCAGTCTGATATCACATTTGGACCGATAGTTACTTTATCTTTCGTGTATTCTTATTTTTGCTTTTTCTATCTTTCATTTATAAACTATTTTTTTGTAATCTAATATTAATCAAATTATTAATTAACCAGTTTATTCATCAACTAGCTAAACCTTAAATTAATAAATTTGGGATCTCTACAAAATTTTATTAGTTGTCTGATGATAGATTTAGTGCGCAGTTCTTTCACCAGAAAACTGATACACAAATGTAATCCAAATATTTGAAACTACATTAAATTTTACATTAAATTTTACATTAGGTACTTTTCTATCAATTTTTAGTTTGTAAATAATTTATTATCAACGTTTTGCCAAATATTTGGAAAAATGGTTTTCTTTTTTTACCTTTTAATGATAATGTTTTAAATTTCTTTTTAGTGATTCGTCTTACACAATTACACTACTATTTCAAGTTTTCATCTAACATTTTTCTAAGCCAATTACGCTTAGATATTAAAATCTGCTACCTACTCTTTCTAAAATCAATTTCCATTCGTCTGCATGATTGATATTTTGGAAGTTTTCTGGATTAGGCATATTAATTTTAGGGATATTTTGCTGATGTAGGAATTTCTGTAGTGACCGATTTCCATTTGCAAAATAAGTTTCTAATAATGATAAAGAAGTGGTCTCCCAAATAGAAAATAAAGGTTCATACATATTACGAGCAGTATTGAAATATGTTGTACAAATTTGGTTTTTATTCCTTTTGTTGATCAAGGTTTTTATATTATCGATACTTATAAATGGCATATCACACGCCAAAAACAAAATTGGCGTTTCTAGTTTATCCATACAGCTTAAGATTGCTCCGATAGGTCCTTGGTCTTCGTATCTGTCAGTGATACTTGGGTAATCGTAGCTGTTTTCAGTTTTTTGATGTTCATTTACCGAAAGGAAAATCTGATTGCAATAGAGAGCTAGTTTTTGCCCTGCGATTTTATACAAGGGTAAATTATTTATTTCTAATAGTGACTTGTCCCTTCCCATTCTATTGCTTTTTCCTCCCATGAGCACTACACCTATGATGTCATCATTTGGGAATTTTTTTTCTGTCATATCTTACTGATTCGGTCATGACCTGTATAGATATTGTAACTAGATTCTTTCAGAAATCCTATCAATGTTTGACCCGTGCTTTGTGCAAGTTCTACGGCTAAGCTAGACGGCGCACCTACGGCAACAATGATAGGAATGCCAGCCATACTTGCTTTTTGGATGAGTTCGAAACTTGCTCTTCCGCTTAATAATAAGATATGATTGCTCAATGGCAAATGGTCGTTTATCAAAGCATTGCCTATTAGTTTGTCCAAAGCATTGTGCCGACCTACATCTTCATAATGAAAAATATAACTGCCGTCAGGATGAAAAAGTGCCGATGCATGAAGGCCACCCGTAGACTCGAAGGCGGACTGAACTTGTAGTAATTTTTCCTGCAAAGAAAACAGTACTTCATCACTGACAATTATTTTTTTAGTATCAATGGGATAAATGAATTTGGTCAAGATAGCATCTACAGATGACTTGCCGCATACGCCACAACTGCTAGTGGTGTAAAAGTTTCTTTCGAGCGTAGCAGTAGATAAGATTTCATTTTTAAGTTGGATATTGACAATATTTTCATCGATTTGAAAGGCAGATACCACTTCACTATAACGTTGAATCATTCCTTCAGTAAATAGAAAACCAAGTGCCAAAGCTGCATCATCTCCAGGTGTCCGCATTGTAACGGAAATAGGACGATGATTAATTGAGATTTGCAATGGTGATTCTATCGCTAAGTAGTCATCTACAGTTGTAGTCAAATCTGCACTACATCTGATAATAGATGTTTTATGAATCTGCACTTCCTTTTTGATTAATTTATCCATGTGGATTTGCATTTGGATTTAGAAATAAATCGGACTCGTCTTCATGAATACGCGGTTTCATGCATTGAAAGTCTTTTTCAATAAGAATATATAGACCATTCGCATTACGACCTTCAAATCCTATCCGCTCGTCGTTATCCCAATTTGTAAGCCAATCTTTTGGTATATGCACATTAATCGTGTCGTTTTCAAATGTAGCTGACAGTTCGTTTTCTTGAATGTTCTGGGTGATTTGGTACATCAGTATTCCATTACCAATATGACTTTTATCGAGTACAATACCACTTTGGACTAACATTTGTACATCTGACATCGAAAGTCGTAATCTGATGGAATTGCCACTAATTCTAAGCTTCATTTGTTTGAATATTTGTAAATTTGTTTTAGTTGAATAAACTAGATGGATTGATGAATTAAATTCGGAAGTTGAAGGATAAAAATTGGGGCGTGCTACTATCACTAATCATCAAAAGAGCCGAAAATATCAAAATCTTCGTCTTCATCATCATCAAAGTCTATATCATCACTGTCATCAAATATCCTACCTGGCGGATTGAACAATCCCCATTCGTCTTCGATTGCTTTTTGAGGATCAAAAGTTGCTACCCATGCTTTGAATAATACTTTGTATTCATCTAATGCAGTACGCAGTAAGTCCATGTAGGACACATATTCAAAATCAAAGGCGTCAAGACTATGCTTGTGTATATAAAGCGAATTTCCAGCCTGTCGGATTAGTGCTGCACATTCCATTCTGATATCCCAAATACGTCCTGCTTCAGCACCACTTACTTTCACTTGTAGGATATACGAGTCTGCTTTCATAAATTCGGCTATGCTTTGCATCATCTCATCATCTTCAGGTATGAGCGCAACTATTTCATGGACTAAATCTATGATTTCGCCTCCTTTATTAAACAGTGCTTGTGCTTCTGGAGATTTTAAATTTCTCTGTATTGCCATTACTTTATTCCAACCTAGCATTTGAGCTAGATATTAACTTTGACAAGAATAAATCTAAAAGAAAGGTTTAAATCCTTATGAATTTATCTTTATTTACTTCTTTGTTTTTGAAATTTGATCACATTTTCTGATGATGATTTCTACCCTACGATTTTCTTGGTGCTCAGCTTCAGTCCTTGGATTTGGAAATTTCATTTTAGTGTTACTATATCCGACCGCATTCATTCTTTTTGGGTCTATTCCGTTTTTATTTAGGTAATTATAGATTGATTTTGCACGATCTATAGCTAGGTCAAAGAATTTTCCTGAGCTCACAGGCGCACCAGGGAAATTAACATGACCACCAATTTCAAAACATACTTTTTCATTGATTTGCATAGTACGCAAAAGGTTGTTTAAAGCTGGCTCACTTTCAGGTAATACACCAGCTTGATCACCCACAAATTTTATATCATTGATGTCAAAGACTTTGTCAATTTTAATTGATTTTAGGATAATATTGACAGGTGGAATCTCTTGACTTTTAGGAACATTGACAGCTAATGATTGAGAGAAGAAATTTTTAGCTGAAGCACTTAGATTTAGTTTTTGCCCTACTGGAACATACATAGAAAATTCTCTATCTTTTCCCACAATAGTAGAATCTCTAAAAGTACCACCTGAAATTAAAACTTTTGCACTAAAGTTTTTTGTGACGGTATCTGGACGTACGGTTCCTTTGAGCAAATAGTATGTTGTAGGTTTCATAATACGAACGACAGACCTTCGGTTTTCGCTATTACTTTGTTCGTCTTTTCCTGATTTAAGTGGTCTACTTTCACCGTATGCCGTACCAGATATTTGAGTGCTATCCACTCCGAAGTTTATCAAAACATCTTTAACAGCTTGGGCTCTTTTTTGGGCTAATATCTGATTTGCAGTCGAACTTCCTACTTGATCTGTATGAGATTCGATTTGAATTGTATGATCCTTTGCCTGAACTGATTTACCAATGAAATCTTTCAATGTTTTAATACTTTCTTCGGACAGTTGATGTTCGTTGGAATTGTATTGGAGAGTGAGGGATGAGAATTCGGTCGATATTTCTTTAGTCTGCGTCAGGCCAAGTGTAGATTGAAGTAAAATCAATGTGAAAATAAAAATTCTAAGTATCATCTGTTTATCAAATAAGTGGTTGATTAATCGTTATCCTATTCACACAACGAATAAAATACTCAAAATGATGCATTTTTGTCTCAATTATTTTTAAAAATAGATGATTTTATGCTCCTAATAAATGATAGAAAGTGGAAATCTTACACAATAAGCGCAAAATTTCCACCTTGTAAATCCATTTGTCTTAGTTTTTAATATAATTCAAAATAAAAGACTTCTAGAAAGACCTACTAGAAAAACATAGAAAAAATACTTCCTTTAAAATGTCAATGCTAACCCAAAATCATATCTCCTGTAAATCAAGTCATAATTTAGTTCGCCCCAGCCATCTCTTGATTTGTACGAAGCATTTTGAAATTTTGTCCCACAAAATATATCTATAAAAGGTCTACCGCTTCCTAATCGATACCCAATGACAGGATTCCAAAAATAGTCTCCCTTAGCTTCTACTTGTCCAATTTCTTCATCCGCAAAAGCAAATGCATACCCATATCTAATCGCTACATACGGACTTGTATTTTGTTTTAATAAATATGACCGTAATTCTAAAAATACTGGCATCAAATCATTACCTTCCTCTTTGGAATAATTGTCAATTCCAATACCAGCACCAATGCCAAGCCAAGATCTATATTGATATCCAAATGCCTGATTTACAGATAGACCACTTTTATCTTTTCTGTAGAGTGAAGAGATTTGCGTGCGAGCATAAAATACGTTTTCTTTAAAATTGTATGTTGTATAAGATTTTGTTTTTCCTGCACCCATTTCTATTTTTTTGATCAATGCAATGGGGAAGGTTATAGGTTCTCCACCATCTAATTGAAAAATAATAGAGTCTTTTATGGAATATTCTATTACTTTCCCAGTCAATCTACTGCCATTTTTTAGATAAATTTTATCCATGTATTCAGTGGTCTCTTGACCGATTGTGATACTACTGAAAAAAATGAATATCAATAATACTAGACTGTAATTTCTCATGACTATTGATTTATTTTTATACTGCTGACTTCTATTGGTTGTTTTGGATTACTGACATTGTATTGGTAAAACCCATCATCACCTATCATAAATAATCTTTCTTTTGACAATGAAATCATATCGTAACTGTGTATGTTTTTCACATGACAAAGCTCATTAACTTTGTTAGGATCTTCGACATCCAGCACTCTAAATCCATATTCCCCTTCAGCAAGATATATTTTGCCTTCGTTATAAGATAAGCCGTGTGGATTTGACATAGGATATGTTTTTATCCTTTTTGGCTGAAGTACATTGGAGATGTCTATGATCTCTAACTGATTGGTAAATCCTGTACATTGAGACCCATCTCTTAGGGTGACATATGCCGTGTTTCCATGCACGACCACGGGATCGCAAGCACGTGCATGTTCAAAAGTAGATAACAATACAGGTGACTCTGGTCTACTATTATCAAAGATATACATACCTGAATTGGATCCTACAAAAAGCTTGTCTTTGTAAGGAAATATCGTTTCTATTCCCCAACCAATAACATTTGTATTTTTGAGTTGTGGATCAGATGGATTAGATATCAAAAATGACTTAAGATTACTCTGATCTACTGTATATAAATAATCGTTTACTACTGTAAATCTAGCAAATGAACCACCTATGCCTGTACCACTGCTGATCACAGAAGATGATGGAGAAGAGCTTAAATCAAAATTTGCAATGCCTCCTTCAAAAAATGTTGGGTTACCAAAGTTTGGATTTTCACAATTTATAGTGGTGGTAACATTTGATTTTACGCTATACACGTAATATAGTTGAGGGTCGTAATTGGTATAAATGCCATTATAATCTTCGATTCTTTTTACCATTTTAGGATTGTTAATGTCCGATATATCTATGGCGATAAGATCGATGGCATTATCTGCATACATAATATTGTTTTTGACAGCTATGTCAAAGTTGCCTGGAATGTCATAAAAACTGATTTTGATAGGATTTTTTTCATCGGTCATATCATATACGTGAACGCCTTTGCCTTGTTCGTTAATGAATAAATAATTTTGGTAAAAGTACATTTTTCCAGGATTTTCTAGTTTTCTGGTTTCTGATGATTGGATCTTTTTTCTGAATTGAGCTTTGGTCATATATACAGGTGTATATTGTACAAACTCACGTGTACCATTACAAGAGTCTTTGAGGCAAGATTGGAATGAGAGTCCAAATAAAATTAGCAAACTGAAAGTCAAAAAGTTTTTCATGATGATAAAATTTTAAAAGGTGAAATGTTTTATTATAATTCTAAAGACCTACTTGGATGTAGTAAGGGTTGGTTTTGTAAAGTATTATTTTGATCTAAAGTCAAAATCTTATAATAATTGCAAATGTTTTCGTTTATTTGCACATCGATTTGAGCACTATGAAGTCATTTTTTGCCAAGGCTGTATCCATAATTTTTCACCCGCTATTTTTAATTAGCTACGTGTTGTTTTATCTTATGGTGGCTAATCCATTCATTTTTGGCTTCTCTGGACCGAAGTCTCAGGGATTGATTATAATTTCTGTAGTTACTATTTCGATGATGTTTCCGCTCATAGCTATTCTTATGATGAAAGCACTTGGATTGATCAAAAGTCTAGAGATGGAAGATAAGATGGAACGCATAGGACCACTTATCGTGACAGGATTGTTTTACATGTGGTTGTATGTAAATATTAGAAATAATGATATTGTACCAGAAGCTTTTTCATTTTTTATTTTAGGTAGTACCATTGCCGTTTTTATGGCTTTGCTGCTGAATAGTTTTACCAAAATCAGCCTTCATACTATAGGTGCAGGAGGTTTGGTGGCAGGTATGATACTTATAGTTTATAATTGGTCATATGGAATAATTGATATCCCTTTTCCTTTTCTAGATATACAATGGCGAGTAAGTGATAGATTGGTCGTAATGATTGCAATTATAGCGGCAGGATTAGTAGGTACTAGCAGGCTTTACCTCAAAGCGCATAAAGAAGACGAAATCTATGGTGGATATTTAGTAGGTATTTTGGCACAATTAGTAGCGTTCAGAATATTTTTTTAAGTTTAGAAAATCAATAAAAATCATAATACAATCATGCAAGAACTTAAATTGCTTATAGAGAATTTGTGGGAAGATCGTACTCTGATAAATGAAGTAGGAGGCAAAGAAGCTATCCGTGAAGTGGTAGACATGGTAGATCAAGGAAAACTCAGAGTAGCAGAGCCTGATGGTGATGGATGGAAGGTAAATGATTGGGTAAAAAAAGCGATTGTATTATTTTTTCCAATACAAAAAATGGAAACCATCGAAGTGGGGCCTTTTGAATTTCACGACAAAATTCCACTCAAAAAAAACTACGCCGCTCAAGGTGTACGCGTAGTCCCTCATGCCATTGCTAGATATGGTTGTTTTATAGAATCAGGGGCAATTTTGATGCCTTCCTATGTCAATATTGGCGCATGGGTAGGTAGTGGTACTATGGTTGATACATGGGCAACAGTTGGTTCTTGTGCACAAATAGGTCGTCACGTACATCTTTCTGGCGGTGTAGGTATCGGTGGCGTATTAGAACCACCACAAGCTAGCCCGACGATTATAGAAGACAATTGTTTTATCGGTTCTAGATGTATCGTTGTGGAAGGCGTGAGAGTAAGAAAAGAAGCAGTGCTCGGCGCAAATGTCGTACTCACTCAATCTACCCATATCATAGATGTGACTGGTCCTGAACCAATTACGTACAAAGGCGAAGTCCCTGAGAGATCTGTGGTAATACCTGGAAGTTATACTAAAAAATTTCCAGCAGGCGAATACCAAGTGCCATGTGCTTTGATCATCGGACAACGCAAACCTTCTACTGATACCAAAGTCTCCCTCAATGATGCATTGAGAGAATACAATGTGGCGGTTTAAATAGGTATGAAATCGTACCTGATCATCTTTTGGTTATTTGGTTTGTTGGGTTTATTTGCTTGTTCAGGCAGTAAAAAGCTTCCTGCACTGGTCAATGTGGTACAAGATAGTATTCCTATACAAAAGTCTGAAGTACAAATAAATAAAGAAGTATTTCCCAAAGAAGATGCCTTTAAAGAAATATTAGATACTTCTTCCCTAAATACAGGATTTACAGGTATTTTTATATATGATATTGTGGGTGATAGTGTACTTTATAAGAAACATTCAAACCATTATTTTGTACCAGCATCAAATACTAAAATTCTGACCCTTTTTGCTTGTTTAAAAACACTTGGTGATTCTATTCAGGCTTTCAAATATATAGAAACGGATAGTACATTTACATTTTGGGGTGCAGCGGATCCTACATTTTTGCATCCTTTTTTTCCTGAGTCTAGTGTATTGTCTTTTTTGAAATCAAGGACATCTAATAAGAAAATATACTATTCTAGTTACCATAGTTCAATAAATCATTTTGGAAAGGGATGGATGTGGGATGATTATAATGATCATTATCAAGCAGAAATATCTCATTTTCCAATGTACGCAAATGTGGTTACCACTTCTAGGGATACGTCTACCTTAACTATATCTCCTAAAAATGTAATAACTCAAAGCAAAGAGAAGAATAATTTAAAGAAAATCAAACGCAATCACGATGGAAATGAAGTTATATTTCCGCTCATGCTCGACAGTATAAAGGCTTATTACCAACAAATACCATATAAAAATGCAAATGATGTAAATCTAAGGCTTTTGGAAGAAATACTAAATAAAAAGATTTTCAAAAAAGATATTCCATTACCAGAAGGCGCCAAAATTAAATACTCATTGCCTGTGGATACTGTTTATCGACGAATGATGCAAATGAGTGATAATTTGCTTGCCGAACATTTATTACTTCAATGTGGTTTTTCAGTCGCTGATACTATTTCGACTTCTTTTACTATTGATACTATTAGGTTTAAATATATAGGTGTCATAGATTCTTCCGCTGTTTGGGTAGATGGTTCAGGACTTTCTCGATACAATCTTTTTACACCCGAGACGATGGTTTCCGTATTAAATAATCTTTATAAAAATATTCCAGAAGATAGACTTTTCTCCTTAATGGCGATAGGTGGTGGACATGGTTCACTCAAAAAAATGTACTATGAAGAAAGTAAGCCTTATATTTTTGCAAAGCCAGGATCTATGGCAGGCGTTTATAATCTGAGTGGATATTTGATTACAAAATCTGGAAATAAACTTGCCTTCAGCATTATGAATAATAACTTTACTTGTTCTATATCTAGCGCTAGAAAGGTCGTCTCTCAACTTATAGAAACCATAAGAAATCAATATTGATCAATAAAAATTAGATTAGTTTAAAAATTAGTTTAAACCAATTTTAACTTATTGTTAAATACTTATAAAATCCTATTCTTCTTTCATAATTAGCGCTTATCTTTGACCAAAATTTTTAAAGCATATGAGTTTGGTCGAAATGAAAGTGCCTACTATTGGCGAATCCATCACGGAAGTAACATTATCACAATGGTTAAAAAAAGACGGAGACTTCGTCAAAGTTGATGAACCTATTTGTGAGTTTGAATCAGATAAAGCAACATTAGAATTTCCTGCGGAAGCAAGTGGAAAATTGATCTATGTGGCAAAAGAAGGTGATGATTTAGCTATAGGTGCTTTGGTTGCGAGAATTGATACATCTGTTGTTGGTAGTGGTGCATCAACAACGCCAGTGGCACCCGTTCAGAAGGAAGAGGTGAAACCAGCAGAACCTACATCTCCACAAACTCAAAACTATGCTACAGGTCACCCATCTCCTGCTGCTGCCAAAATTCTAAGAGAAGGCAGTTTAGATGCTTCATCCGTAGATGGAAGTGGTAAAGACGGTAGGATTACTAAAGAAGATGCAGCCAAAGCAGTAGAAAATAAAACTTCAACACCTGCTGCACCATCAAGTCAAGCTGGTCCAAGTGCACCTGTCGCAAGGACTGTAGTAGCAGGCGCAAGAGAAGTAAGGGTAGAAAAGATGAGCAGAATGAGAAAAACAATCGCAGCTAGATTGGTTTCTGCAAAAAACAATACTGCAATGTTGACCACTTTTAACGAGGTGGACTTGTCAGCTATAAACGATCTTAGAAAAAAATATCAAGATAAATTTGTAGCAAAACATGGTATCAAGCTTGGATATATGTCCCTATTTGCAAAAGCGTGTGCAAAAGTTCTTATGGAAATGCCAGATGTGAATGCAATGATAGACGGAAATGATATTGTGTACCATGATTACGTCGATATTTCTATTGCCATTTCTACACCTACAGGATTAGTTGTGCCACCGATTCACAATGTTGAGTCTATCGGTTTTCACGATGTGGAATTGAAGATAAAAGAATTAGCCGATAAAGCTAGAAATGGTAAATTGACCTTAGATGAGATGAAGGGCGGTACATTTACTATTACAAATGGTGGTACTTTCGGATCATTGCTTAGTACGCCTATAATAAACGAACCACAATCTGCCATACTTGGAATGCATGCGATCAAAGACAGACCAATAGCCATAGACGGACAAGTAGTGATTAGACCAATGATGTATCTTGCCTTGTCTTATGACCACAGAATCATCGATGGAAGTACATCTGTCACGTTCTTGGTCAAAGTCAAAGAATTGTTGGAAGATCCGATGACCTTAATGATGGATATTTAATTACTTGATGCAGAGCTGGTTTTTCAATACCATTTTGTCTATTCTTTTATAATTTCAAAGAGTTGACAATCAAAACCATCTTTACACATAACTGTTATCCATGCAAGTTTAAATATTTCAAATGCTTTATTACAAAGAATATTTCCTGAATGAAAAAGCTGACTGGGTAGTTTTTGTCCATGGGGCAGGAGGTAGTTCGGCTATTTGGTTTAAGCAATTAAAGGATTTTAAAGCACATTTTAATTTGCTGCTGATAGACTTACGAGGTCATGGCAAGTCAGTAGAAACTAGTCCAGAAAAACAACAAGGTAATTATTCATTTGAAGCAATTGCAAATGATATCATCGAAGTATTAGACCACTTAAAACTACCAAAGGCCCATTTTGTGGGAGTTTCTTTAGGTACGCTTATCATTCGTCAGTTAGGGGATATGATTTCAGATCGTATTCAGTCTATGATCTTGGTGGGAGCGATCACACATTTTAATTTTAAATCAAGATTTTGGGTTGGATTAGGTCGAATTTTTAAAAATGTTTTGCCATATATGTGGCTGTATAGATTGTTTGCATTCGTCATTATGCCCGCTGCTCGTCATACTGAGTCGAGAAATGTTTTCGTAGCAGAAGCTCAAAAGCTATGTCAAAGAGAGTTTTTAAGATGGTATAAACTCACTGGTCAGATGACAGGACTCTTCAAGAAGTTTGACGTACACCTTCCTATCCCTACGTTATATGTGATGGGTGATCAAGACTATCTATTTTTGGCACCGATTCAGACTATGATACAAAATGTCAAAAATGCGGCGCTCCTTGTCGTAAATGAATGTGGTCACGTAGTTAATATAGAACAAGCCAAGATTTTTAATGAAGAAGTTATAAAGTATCTGAAGAATACTGATAGAGATACAAAAGGTATTTTGACAGTGTGAAGGTAACTTTAACACATTAAGAAAATGAAATGAAAATATTTACCTTCCTTTTTTTAGTCCTATTTGTGTCATGTCAATGCACTAATATAGATTGCGAACCAGGGCCACCTGATTTAATTATTCAATTGGTAGAAAGTACAGGTATTGACCCTATTTTGGCAGGTTCTTTATCTTTAGAAAACGTTGTTTTACGTAATATCCAAAAACAAAATTTTCCCACGCCGCGATATTTTACAGGTATTATCTCATATAGTATAGACAATCTATCATCAAATTATGTACTTTCTGTAAATAATGTCATTTTAGACACCCTGAAGGTTACAACAATTTTTATAGAAGGAGAATGTTGTTCTAGTTTTAGAGTAGATGATGTAAGCATTAAAGACAAATCAGTGGAGTTCAGACCTTTTTTGAAAATTGAAATATGATTGTTGCTTGATACTATATCTTCTAGATTTAAAAAGATAACATATTATAAATTAACCTTTTCTAGCCTCAGTTCAGAACCTTTAGACTCATCCTTAAAAATTTCTAGTAGGAGCATATAACCTTTTTTAGCAGGCATGGGATATATTTGACTCAAATCAGTTTTCAATTCTATTTTTTGATAATTAAATTGTTGGTCTATGTAAGAGAGAATATTATATTCATTCGTTTTTGAAAAATAGCTTGTTCCTCTTTTATTTACACTAAAGAAAAATAGAATTTCATCTTGCTCATCTAGAGACTGAGAAAAATGGTAATCAAATTCCCCATATCTTTTGATCGTTTTACCTGAAGCTGTGAACCCTATTCTGTTATCTTTTTCAATATATTCATGTGTGATTGGTGCAAAATTACTATCCAATTTCATAATGATTAGATCTCTGATAATAGGTCTGCCATCCGCATAATTCTCTATAACTACAATAGACTCATCGTTGCTCAGCTTAAGAAATTCATGGACAAACGGCTTTGCGTAAGATCTTTTGTTTACACCATTTTTATGCATTGGATGACCTAAATATACTCCAATATCTATCCATGAAATAGATTTTTCATTTACAATATTGCCTGTTTTAAGGTTTATCTCTGTTTTGAATAAACCTAGCGCTTCATCTTCATCTAAAACGTCTCCATCTACTTTTGTTCCATACCTGCCATATAAAATTAATTTGTTGCCCTCCGTTTTAATATTATCAATGGCTTTGACGGTCTGACCATTGCCGCTAAATGTTACATCATAAAGTTCTTTACCTGTGTTTGCGTCTAATGCTTTTATTGTATGAAATGGGGATTTGATACTTTTAGATGCAAAGTTGGTAGCATTCAATATCAAAACTGTACTGTCAGAGTACAATTTATTGAAATTTAATTGCCCTTCTTTTTCAAATTTATGTTCCCACTTTTTATTCATATTTAGATCATACATATTGATTTTAATATTTGAATTATGAGTCCCCTCTGAAAAGTGCTATTTTTTAAATTTTGCATAAAATAGTACTCTTGGGCGGGTAGGT
>JBGSOH010000197.1:0-2410 GCA_041739205.1 Saprospiraceae bacterium | reverse complement strand
CTTGCTGAAGCTGAAGTAGAAGTAGGGAGTCTAGAAAGAGCAAGAGAACTTGTCAATCAAGTACGAAGAAGAGCAGGTGGATGTGCACAAGGCCCAGTCGAAGGACCAGTTGCAGTAGCTATCGACGATAATAAAATCACTTGGGCATCTTACAAGGTAGGTGAATACACCACATCTTGGTCAAGTAAAGATGCAGCTAGAGATGCCGTAAGAAGAGAAAGAAGATTGGAGTTAGCGACAGAAGGTCATAGAATATTTGATCTAAGAAGATGGAATATTGTAAAACCAACCATCGATGCTTTCCGTGCATACGAAAAAACTGTTATCAATGGCGCACTTGACGCTGCAGGTCCTGTTGAAGCAAGACATAATGTATTTCCACTTCCTGGCGTAGAGATCGATCTTTCTGCCGGTGCACTTAAACAAAACGAAGGATTTTAATGTGGCATTGATGTCCTATAAAAGGAGAAGGTCTAAAGCCTTCTCTTTTTTTTTGCTTTTTGTTTTCTAATATTTTTGTAGTTTTGTCAATAATTCATTAAAGACCAATAATTCAGATCTCATGTTTTGTCCAAAAAAAATATGTATATATTTTGTTCTTATTTTCATTATTTCGTGCAAGCAAAATGATGTGAATAAGCCACAAGAAAATGCAAATTTTATATTGTTAAAACCTTCTGAAACTAATATAGATTTTATCAATGGTGTAAAAGATCAAAAAGATCTTAATGTCCTCAATTACAGAAATTACTACAATGGTGGCGGCGTAGCCATAGGCGACTTCAACAATGATGGACTCAAAGACATCTATTTCACTTCCAATCTTGAATCCAATAAATTATATCTCAATAAAGGCAATTTGCAATTTGAAGACATAACCACTAATTCAGGTGTAGCTGGTAAAGGCGCTTGGAGTACAGGTGTTTCACTTGTTGATGTCAATCATGATGGCTTTTTGGATATTTATGTGTGTAATTCTGGAGATGTGGCAGAAGGAAGTCGCAAAAATGAGCTATTTATTAATAATGGAAATCTTACTTTTACAGAATCTGCTGCTCAATACGGACTAGATGATGATGGTTTTTCTACTCATGCGGTCTTTTTTGATTATGATGCTGATGGCGATCTCGATTGTTTTGTGCTCAATAATAGTATGACAAATCCTAACAAAATCCAGCAAAATGCTACACAACAAAGGATGGTTTTTGGCACACCTGGAGGAGATAGATTATACAGAAATGATGACAATACATTCACAGATGTGTCGCAGCAAGCAGGACTATTTTCAGGTGAATCAGGATTTGGTTTAGGTGTGTCTGTAGCTGATGTGAATAATGATTTTTATCCTGATATTTTCATTTCTAATGACTTTTGGGAAAGAGATTACCTATACATTAACCAAAAAAATGGAACTTTTAAAGAATCGTTGACGGACCAAATGACGTATGTCTCTGCCAATAGTATGGGCGCTGATATTGCTGATATCAACAATGATGGTAACATGGATATTTTCAGCACAGATATGCTTCCTACTTCCAACAAAAGATTAAAGTCTGCTATCATGATGGAAGAATATTATCTAGATGAACTCAAATCAAAAAATAGTTATTTTTTTCAATATATTCAAAACTGTCTTCACGTAAATAACGGTGATGGAACATTCAAAGAAACTGCTTTTTATAGTGATGTGGCAAGCACGGATTGGAGTTGGGGCGCATTGATTTTTGATATGGACAATGATGGATTAAAAGATATTTTTGTATCCAATGGCATTTATCACGATATCACAGATCGAGATTTTGTAGATTTTTTATCTGATAAAGAAGCCATTAAAAAAATTGTAGAAAAAACCAAAAGATCTGATTTTCGCGATTTTGTAGAATTATTGCCACACAACAAACAATCCAACTATGCTTTTATCAACCAAAGTGGTTTAAAATTCAAAAATCAATCGCAAAACTTAGGTTTAGCAGAACCAAGTTTTAGCAATGGATCTGCTTACGGCGATCTAGATAATGACGGTGATTACGACCTTGTGGTAAATAATCTCAATATGGAAGCTTTTGTCTATAGAAACGACATCAAAAAAAATAACTTCGTAAGTATTGACCTTGCTGGAAATGATAAAAATAAACTGGGTATTGGTGCTCAAGTCACTGTCTATGCAGGAGATTTAATACAAAAAAGCGAATGTCTGCTATCTCGTGGATTTCAAAGTTCAGTGGACAATACAATGATATTCGGTTTGGGACAAAAAATGAAAATAGACTCAGTTGTTGTTATTTGGTCTGATGCAAAAAAACAAATCATAACCAACATTCCATCGATTAACCAAAAAATAAAAATCAATTACGATACCAATGCTTCAAAAGCAATCAATTCAACTTTAAATCAAAAACATAATAATCAT
>JBGSOH010000146.1:0-2260 GCA_041739205.1 Saprospiraceae bacterium | reverse complement strand
TACATTATTTCCTAATCCTGTAGAAGACTATCTACTCGTGACGCTAGGTGAGTATATACCACAATATGGACAGATTATGATCTATGATATCTCAGGACGCCCAGTGCGTACGCAGCGTATCTACTATGGTCAGAATAATGTGGATATGACAGGGCTTGTCATAGGTATGTATGTGTGGAAGGTGATGGATGGGCAAGTGGAGATTAGAAGTGGGAAGGTGGTGAAGATTTAGAAAATGGGATATCTTGTGTAGGGACTATATATCGGTAGAAAATATCATCCCCGACGCTCAATAGTCCTGTAGGGACGACACCATTGTCGCAACAACGGATTTGTGTTGGATTATCCTTTTTATATCGTCCCTACGGGACATAATGTGTGGGTTTTATTATTTTTTCTACCCATATTTTGTACCTAAAGGTACTATCAGTCTCTAAGCCATATACTTTGGACAACAGGTATTATAATTCCAAATAAATTTGGAAGCCCATTAAAAATGCAAAGCCCAATGTGCATAGTTCCCCTTCCATTTTAAGGGAAGGGGGCAGGGGATGATTTTTTTCTTCTGTATAATGCGAAGCTCACCTTACACAAGCAATTCGGCAAATCAACAATTAAGCAAATCAAGCAAATCAAGCAATTCCCCAAATCAACCAAATCTGTAACGGGTAACAAAGCGGTAGTATGTCTTAGAGCCATACCACCACAACATTCCCTAAAAAATGGCCCATTTGTTGTTTTTCATAAAAATCTATTCAACGTATTGGTAATATTATTGTTAATAAAACTAAATTTGCGGACCTATTCAAAAATAAAAGAAATTTAATATGGCATTTGACATTGATAAGATTCAGACGGCTTACTCAGCTTTTTCTGGAAAAGTAGCTGAAGCCCGTAAGGTATTAGGACGACCTTTGACCCTTTCTGAAAAAATACTTTACACCCACTTACACGAAGATTCACCACTTCAAGATTACAAACGTGGTAAGGATTATGTGTTTTTCGCGCCAGATAGAGTGGCTATGCAAGATGCAACTGCTCAGATGGCACTCCTTCAGTTTATGACAGCAGGTAGAACCAAGGTAGCCGTGCCTAGTACAGTGCATTGCGACCACTTGATCCAAGCAAAAGTAAATGCAGATGTAGATCTTAAAGGTGCTTTGGATACGAATTCGGAAGTATTTGACTTTTTACAGTCGATTTCTAATAAATATGGTATTGGTTTCTGGAAACCAGGTGCAGGTATCATCCACCAAGTAGTTTTAGAAAATTATGCATTTCCAGGTGGAATGATGATCGGTACGGACTCACATACAGTGAATGCAGGTGGTCTTGGTATGGTAGCTATAGGTGTTGGTGGTGCCGATGCTGTAGATGTCATGGCAGGTATGGCTTGGGAACTAAAGATGCCTAAATTGATAGGTGTAAAACTTACAGGCAGATTGTCTGGTTGGTCATCTCCTAAAGATGTGATCCTAAAAGTGGCGGGTATCCTTACTGTAAAAGGTGGTACAGGTGCTATTGTAGAGTATTTTGGTGAAGGTGCTGATGCTATGTCTTGTACGGGTAAAGGTACTATTTGTAATATGGGTGCTGAGATCGGTGCTACGACATCTACTTTTGGTTACGATGCATCTATGTCGAGATACTTAGCATCTACAGGTAGAGCTGATGTGGCCGCTTTAGCAGATCAAATTGCGGATGACCTTAGAGCCGACAAAGAATGTTATGAGCATCCACAAAATTATTTTGACCAAGTGATAGAGATCAACTTGTCAGAATTGGAGCCACATATCAATGGGCCATTTACACCAGATTTGGCTACACCTATTTCAAAAATGAAAGAAGTTTTGGCTGATAAAGGTCAAGATTGGCCGGTAGAAGTAAAGGTAGGATTGATAGGGTCATGTACAAATTCATCTTATGAAGATATCTCTAGGGCAGCATCTATAGCGCAACAAGCTTTAGATAAAAACCTTAAAACGAAGTCTGAATTTACCATAACGCCAGGTTCAGAACAAGTACGATTTACCATCGAGAGAGATGGATTTATAGATACTTTTGAGAACATTGGAGCATCTGTATTTGCTAATGCTTGTGGCCCTTGTATTGGACAATGGGATAGATTCGGAGCAGACAAAAAAGAAAAAAATACCATCATCCACTCTTTTAATAGAAACTTCTCAAAAAGAGCTGATGGTAACCCAAATACACACGCATTTGTAGCTTCACCAGAGATTGTGACGGCTATTGCACTTGC
>JBGSOH010000143.1:0-5591 GCA_041739205.1 Saprospiraceae bacterium | reverse complement strand
AATGGAAATCAAAGAATCCTAAACTTAGCAATTGCTATCAAAAATAGAAAGTGGTGGGATGGACTTTTTGGAAAGTATGATGATATCGTTTTTCCCTATCAATTTCAAACTTGATTTTCTAATGACTTATTTGGGTTTAATTACCTGAGAATTTACTAAACCTAAAAATGTAAGTAACATAAACCAATATAGCATGTGAAAAAAGGTCTAATAATTTAAGATAACCCCTAACTATCAATTAAAGATCTCTGCTAATTTTGGTCTTTGGGGATATTTTTCTTTAAACATTCTCTGAATTGGTGGCAACATTCCATCCATTGCTTGATGTTTGAAATGATTTTTTAAACTTTCTATATAGTCAAAAGCTATGTCTCCTAGATGTTCATCCAGATAATTACTGATAAATTGTTGATATAAGGTGACCAAACCCATTCTTTCAGCTTTGTAAATACTTAGGTCATGTTGCATTAAAAGCTCTATGTGACCTAATTCTTCAAAGTAATTTAGGAGTTCTACCCATCTTTCTTCCCGTTTGTATAATTTAATGAGGAATGATGGATCAGACTTTTTATCTCTTAAGTCATTTTCGATACTAAGTAAAGCTTCATTATATTGCATTTCATCCAATTCTCGTTTCAGAATGTCAATATACTTCAAATCCCCAGTGACCACGAATGCCTGATAAGCAATATGTATAAGTTTATCTTTGACATTAAATCTTACATAAAGGAATATCAATCGATTGGCTACATCTTTTTCAAATCTTTTACCATTTTGTTTGTTTTCTAGTATCGACAATGCAATGGCTTCTTCTTTGATAGCAAGTAATTGATCGACAATATCCAAAATATTTCCTTGGTAAGGTTGGATAAATAGTTGTTGGTTTTTACCGTATTTGCCTTCTAGTTTTAAATATAAGGCAAGTAAAATGATATGTTCTTCTCCATTTTTTTTACCTATGAGTTCAGGCAAAATTGCTTTTATTTTTTCATTGTCTTTAGGTTTGTTCGTTTTTGATAATAAATTAATAATATTGTTATGTATGTCCGAAAAATGATAATAAGATCTTCCTACAAGGTCAATTAAGAAGCTCATAAACTCCAATCTTAGTTCAGGAGGCAATTTTTCACTGAGAAAATCTATAATCATTTGGTGATAGCAGTGACTCAATTTGAGTGTTTGCTCAGCATGATATTGGTGATAATGTCTTACATATTCCAATTTTGCGAAAGCACTTTCATAAATATTAAACGCTTCTCGATATTGACCTAAGGCAATACAGTCATTAATTTGATCACCAAAATCTTCCAATACATGGATGATTGCCCTAAGTTCGGATGCATTTGACTTAGCTTGCAATCCTGTGTATGGTCTGATGATGGTATTTAAGATGTTTTTGTACTTATCTTGATTATTAGATAAATCTATCTTACGAGCAAAACTCACTTTTAGCTGTGTGGAGAATTTTTTGTCTTGTTTTGCATAGTTTTTGACAAAAGATTTTAAATCTTCGTGATCTATTTCTTCTAGAATTTGATTAATATTTAAAGTCGCAAGTTTTTGTTTTTTTATGGGAGTATCAGCGGAGAAGACTTCTTTAGACTTTTCTTTGGCTTTGAAATCTTCTCTTATTTTGAAGAGCGCAGCAATGGCATGTTTGCACACTCTATTACTTTTGAAAAATGCGCACTCACAACTTAACTTTTGTTTTTTGAGAAAAGGACCAAAGATTTCAACTTCATAATTTAATCCGTCTTTAACTTGGGATACATAAAGGTTTGAGTCTAGGACAGAAATGTCAGACACAGCATTGGATTCAAAAAGAAATTCTCCTTGTTGAACCAATTCATCATCATATATTAACTCAATTAATTGATTTTTTTCTGCCAAAATATCTATTTACTTATAATACACTTGTATTAACCCACAAAGGTATCAAGTAGTTTTGAACTTATTTGCAAAGATTATCAACTTCATGAAGTAAAAATCATATATTTGCATTTTAATTAATACATAAAACCAATATTATTAACTTCTGAGTACATCCAAATGCCATATTATAGCCTTATAAAAATAGTGTTTGTAGTGATTTTGAATTAAAGTAATAAAGTAATTGATCATAATAAAGATATGACATTCAAAGAAATAGGACTAGACGATCGCATTCTTGAAGCGATTTCATACATGGGATTCGAGAAAGCATCCCCAATTCAGGAAAAAGCCATTCCTGAAATATTAAAAGGAAGAGATTTGATCGCTTGTGCACAAACTGGAACTGGTAAAACAGCTGCATTTATGCTACCTTTACTACACAAAATGGCGGTCGAACCACACAATGGGACTAGTACTTTGGTTATTGTACCGACAAGAGAACTAGCAGTACAAATAGAACAACAAATTCAAGGTTTTGCTTATTTCGTACCTGTATCGTCTATAGCCATATACGGTGGAGGTTCGGGCAATGAGTGGGAAGTGCAGAAAAAGGGGCTAGAAAGTCATGCCGATATCATCGTAGCTACACCAGGGAAACTGATCAGTCACATAAATATGAGTAATGTCAAATTTGACAAAATAAAGTATTTGATACTAGATGAAGCTGATAGGATGTTGGACATGGGATTTTATGACGACATTAAAAAGATTATAGAAGCCCTACCGAAAAATAGACAAACGCTCATGTTTAGCGCTACTATGCCTACAAAGATGAGAGATCTAGCGAAACAAAATCTAGTTGATCCTTTTGAAGTAACTATTGAACTTTCCAAACCATCAGCTGGTGTACTTCAAGCAGCATATCTGACCAATGATGTCCATAAAGCTGCGCTAATCAATGATTTAATAAAGGATAAACCAAACTTCGAAAGTATCATTGTCTTCTCATCTACCAAAAAAAGTGTTATAGATGTCGTAAGGAGTTTAAGTGGTAAAGGATACACAGTTGAAGGTATATCATCAGATCTTGAACAAAAAGAGCGTGAAGAAGTATTAAATAGATTTAGGTCTAGAAAAACACGTGTCATCGTGGCCACAGATGTGCTAGCAAGAGGCATTGATATTAAAGATATAGATCTCGTCATCAATTATAATGTACCCGGCGACGGTGAAGACTATATTCATAGGATAGGAAGAACGGGTAGGGCAGAAGCGACAGGAGTGGCGATCACCCTTATTAATTCTGATGAAATGCTAAAGTTTGCCGATATTGAAAAATTGATTGGGGCAACTATTACCAAGATAAACTTACCAGAACACATCGGAGTAAGTCCTGAATGGAGCCTTGTCAGAAGCAAAAAAACGTTTGGGTTTAAACCAAATAATAATCGTTCTAATTCTGGAAAACCAAATCTAAATAAGGGTAACACATCAAAGCCCAACTCAGGCAAGCCAAAACATTTTAATCAGAAGCCTAAGGATAAGAGTTAATTTGATTGCTCATACCTTAGTAAGTTTACCCATCCTAAGATAAACAAAAGCCCACCTATTGGAGTGATTGGGCCTACAATATTCCAAACATCGCCACCAACCAAATCTTTGATGCTGAGAATATACAAAGAGCCAGAGAACATGATGATACCCGCAAAAAATAACCAATAACTAGTTTGTAATACTTTGTTTGGGCTGCTTAACTTAAAAGCCAATACCAACATAACCAAAAGGTGGATGTAATGGTACAAAGATGCTGTTTTAAAAGTAACTATTTGTTTTGCATCCAAGTATGGTTCTAATCCATGGGCACCAAATGCTCCAACTGAAACGGCTACAACACCCAAAATGGCCACTATTTTATTATACTTAATCATTTGTTTATACTTTTTAGTTTAAGACTTTATAACCATAAATATTAGCTTAGAGTTGCCAGTTTATAGGCGTTATATTATTTTCCATCAAATATTCATTTGCTTTAGAGAAATGACGACAACCTTGGAAGGCATTTCCAGCTAGAGGGGAAGGGTGAGCGGATTCAAGTAACAAATGTTTAGTGGTATTGATCAGCGTTTTTTTGTTTTTTGCAAAGTTGCCCCAAAGCATAAAGACAAGATGTTGCTTATTTTCAGAGAGATATGAAATAGTAGCGTCTGTAAAATGTTGCCATCCAATATTTTTATGTGAGCCAGTCTGATTTTTCTCTACCGTTAATATGGCATTGAGTAAAAAAACACCTTGGTTAGCCCAAGAAGTAAGATCACCATGTGTAGGCGGATTAAAATTAATATCCGTTTTTAATTCTTTGTAAATATTCTTAAGTGAAGGAGGTACTGGAATTCCTTGAGATACTGAAAAACTTAGCCCCATAGCTTCATTTGGTTTGTGGTATGGGTCCTGGCCTATGATTACCACTTTGACTTCTTGAGGCGGTGTAATATTATATGCATTAAAGATAAATGGACCGGGAGGGAAGATTATTTTACCGTCAGCCC
Organism: Saprospiraceae bacterium; assembly: GCA_041739205.1. Classification (GTDB taxonomy): domain Bacteria; phylum Bacteroidota; class Bacteroidia; order Chitinophagales; family Saprospiraceae; genus OLB9. The sequence goes on along the minus strand of JBGSOH010000143.1, from coordinate 1,173 downwards.
TAGCATTTTTGAGAGATTTGGAAATAGCATCAAAGTAAGGAGATTCGAATTGTGACCTAAGTGCATCTCGCCATTGTGGGTGAATTTGGACAGCATCAAGATTCATAAGTATATTTTTTTTGAAAAAAATGAATTAGAATTGCAATATTACGAAAAAAGCTATACATTTGCACCCGATTTGAAGAAATCAGATATCTACGGTTCCGTAGCTCAGCTGGATAGAGCAACAGATTTCTAATCTGTGGGTCACAGGTTCGAATCCTGTCGGGATCACCCTTATGAATGCCAAACAAGATGAATTTCTTGTTTGGCGTTTGTTTTTCAAGGAGTTATGAATAAATACATTGCTAAATTGATGTTTTTTAAACTGAATTTAATGCGACAATTCAGCGACAAGGGTCAAAAAGCATACTATTTTGCGACACATTTGCGACCGTCGCAAATACCAAAATAGCTGTCGCAAATGTTTATACGCGACAATTCTTCACTTATTTTACGCTGCATGGCAACAGGAAAGTATTTTTTCACGTTTTAAAACCATGCAATACAAATGAAAAAGTTAGAAATTCTTAAGGTAAGTTTTATCCTTCGGTCGGATAAAAAGAATTCAGGATCATCACCTGTGATGATGCAATTGTACCTGTCAGGTCGGCGCGCTTACATCGGAACTGGCCACAAAGTAAATTATGACGAATGGGATTCCAATTTCGGGAGGGTGAAAGGCAGCTCTAAAAAGGTTAGCACCATCAATCTCCATTTGGATACTATGAAAATGGATGTACTACAAATATTCCATACTATGAAGGCCAACCAGGAAGATATTACTGTTGATGAAATTCGTAATCGTTTAATGGGTAAGGACGAAGTCTCAAAAAAACATGCGATCACCATTTCTGAATTATGTGAGCTTCACAATCAGCAATATGAAGGCCTTGTGGGAATAGAGATTGGAAAGATTACTTTCAATCGCTATAAATTGTACAAAGGAAGGATTCTAGATTTTCTTGTGTACAAATACCAAGTATCAGATATCCAGATTGATCAGATCAAATATTCTTTTGCGATGGAATATGAGATATACCTAAAATCTATTGTAAAGCTTCATCAAAATACACTGGTCAAGTTTATGCAATATCTAAGTCGAGTACTTGATTATGGTGTAAAATATGATTA
>JBGSOH010000007.1:0-9891 GCA_041739205.1 Saprospiraceae bacterium | reverse complement strand
TGAAGTAGATGATATTGAATATATTAATCAGAAAGAGTGATCTTTTCTTATGAATCAATGTTGTAGGCACACACTTACTGCAAATTTTATGTAAGGTATAGTGTCTTTTAAAATCAATTAAATTATCTATCTTTGCCCCCGATGAGGAATATAAGAAATTTTTGTGTGATCGCACATATAGATCACGGTAAGAGTACGCTGTCAGATAGGTTGTTGGAGTTTACCAAAACTATTTCTGAACGAGACATGCAGCACCAAGCATTGGACGACATGGATCTAGAGAGGGAGAGAGGTATCACTATAAAAAGTCATGCCATTCAGATGTATTATACACATACGGATGGCGAAGTGTATACATTTAATATGATAGACACTCCAGGGCACGTAGATTTTTCATACGAAGTCTCTAGATCTATTGCTGCTTGCGAAGGTGCATTATTGTTGGTAGATGCATCCCAAGGTATACAAGCGCAGACAATTAGTAACCTTTATCTAGCCATTGAGCATGACCTAGAAATCATACCTGTTTTAAATAAGGTAGATATGGAATCTGCTATGATTGATGAAGTTTCTGATCAAGTGATTGATCTGATAGGTTGTAAAAAGGAGGACATCATATTAGCTAGTGGCGAAACAGGTATTGGTATAGTAGAGCTTATGAAAGCAGTGGTTGATAGAATACCTCATCCTAAAGGCGATGTTAATGCACCGTTACAAGCGCTGATTTTTGATTCGATGTTTAATTCTTTTCGTGGTGTAATAGCCTATTATCGTATCCTGAATGGCACCATCAAAAAAGGTGATAAAGTAAGATTCTTTAATACAGGTAAGCAATACGAAGCGGATGAAATAGGTATCTTGCAGATGAGTCAGATACCCAAAAATGAATTGTCAGCGGGTAATGTTGGATACATCATCACAGGTATTAAAGAGTCAAAAGAGATTAAAGTAGGTGATACCATTACAAATCATGAAAAGCCTTGTCTAGAAGCAATCCATGGTTTTGAAGAAGTAAAACCTATGGTATTTGCAGGTATTTATCCTATTGAAAATGAAGATTTTGAAGATTTAAGAGATAGTTTAGAAAAGCTACAGCTTAATGATGCATCTTTAGTTTTCGAGCCTGAATCATCTATTGCATTGGGATTTGGATTCCGTTGTGGATTCTTAGGCATGCTGCACTTGGAGATCATTCAAGAACGTCTGTCTAGAGAGTTTGATCAAGAAGTGATTACAACAGTACCAAACGTATCTTACTTTTCATATAATCATAAAGGAGAAGCAACACTCATCAATACACCGAATGATCTACCTGATCCTACGATGTTTAGTAAGGTAGAGGAGCCGTACATCAGAGCCCAAGTTATCACTAAACCAGAATATATAGGTTCGATTATGACTCTGTGCATGGACAAAAGAGGTGTACTGACAAAACAGACATATTTGACACCTGAAAGGGTAGAGTTGAGTTTTGAAATGCCACTTGCAGAGATTGTCTTTGATTTTTATGATAGATTAAAGTCTATATCAAGAGGTTATGCATCGTTTGATTATCACCCGATAGATTATAGGGCATCAGATCTCGTAAAATTAGATATACGTTTGAATGGTGAACCAGTGGATGCATTATCGTCTTTAGTACATAGGAGTAAGGCCGATTATGTAGGGCGTAAAATGTGCTCAAAACTGAGAGAGTTGCTTCCTAAACAACAGTTTATGATTGCAATCCAAGCATCTATAGGCGCTAAAATTATTGCAAGAGAAACCATATCTGCGCTTCGAAAAGACGTTACTGCAAAATGTTATGGTGGTGATATTTCTAGAAAAAGAAAGCTTTTAGAAAAGCAGAAAAAAGGAAAGAAGAAAATGCGTCAGATTGGTAATGTAGAAGTACCACAAAAAGCTTTCCTTCAAGTTTTAAAATTAGAAGATTAAGTATAATCCAAAGCTTAAATATTTAGTTTAGGCAATATTTATAACTAAAAGTGGATGCCATATGATATATATAGCATCCATTTTTAGTTTAATTGAATACGTATAAAGAATTGATTTCGTTTTGATTGTGCAAATTGATTTAGAGTTGTTATTACGACATTAATATATTCTTGATAGATATATATTCATAAATTTATAAAATAAAACTACATTTGCGATGAAATTTTAAAAATAGCCCATTATGTTAGCAGCAATTGTCCTTATTTTTGTAATTGGATACCTAACTATTGTCTTCGAACATCCTTTAAAGTTGGATAAAACCGTACCAGCACTTGCCATGGGAGCATTGATGTGGGCAGTATTATCTATAGGATTTTATGGTGGTTGGCTCAATGTTATTGATGGACATGATCATATATATAGTATGAGCGGTGTGTTAGATGATGTGTCCAAAGAAGCAAATGAGGAAGGATTTACAAATACGTTATTACATCATTTGGGCAAGATTTCCGAGATTTTAGTGTTTTTGATTGGTGCCATGACGATTGTCGAACTCATAGACTTACACAGAGGTTTTGATGTCATCAAAGAATGGATTACAACCCGTAATAAAAAGAAGTTGCTTTGGATAGTAGGTGCTATTGGTTTTATTTTATCGGCAATTATCGATAATCTTACGACCACAATTGTTCTGATAAGTATACTGAGGAAGTTAATCCATGATAAAAATGAAAGGATTTGGTATATTTCTTTAATTGTCATAGCTGCAAATGCTGGCGGTGCATGGTCCCCAATAGGTGATGTCACTACCACCATGCTCTGGATAGGAAAGAAGGTAACGAGTGTCGGTCTTATTGAATATATTATTCTTCCATCAATAGCATGTTTTGCAATACCATTCTTTCTAGCATCAAATAACAAAGTCTTTAAAGGCGATGTTGCAGTCAATAAACTAGGTGTAGATGAAGATGCTGTAAAGCTATTGAGTAGCCGACGCATGTTGTATTTAGGACTTGCTATGATCGTGTTTGTGCCAATATTCAAGACCATCACGCACTTACCGCCTTATATTGGTATGATGTTGAGTTTAGCTGTTGTTTGGGCGGTCTCCGAGTACATCCATCCTGAAGAGAATTTTACAGAATCACAAAAACATAAGTATTCTCCACATAAAGCATTGTCTAGAATAGAAATCTCAAGTATTTTATTTTTTCTAGGAATTTTACTTGCTATTGCCGCTTTTGAAACTGTTGTGGTAGGAGATGTAGGTGCTTTAAGAAATGCAGCAGAAGGATTAGAAGCTGCTGTACCTAATCAAAATATAGTTATCATGCTACTTGGTATGTTGTCTGCTGTGATCGATAACGTCCCATTAGTAGCTGCTGCCATGGGTATGTACAATGAACCGATTGATGCAGAATTATGGCACTTCATAGCTTATGCAGCAGGTACAGGTGGATCTATGCTTATCATTGGTTCCGCAGCAGGTGTTGCGGCAATGGGCATGGAGAAAATAGATTTTATTTGGTACTTCAAAAAAATCACATGGCTTGCCGCAGCAGGATATTTAGCCGGTTGTATTGTCTTTATATTATTGAATTTATAATCCTGATATAAATGCTTGAATAGTAGCTGGGTAATCCTTACTATTTTCTAAGGTTCTTATAAATGCACTTCCCACTATAGCGCCATTGCTATACTGGTTAGCTATCTTTCGTGTTGCTTTATCATGTATACCAAATCCAATTAATTTAGGACTTTGTAAATTCTTTGACTGTATAGCATTGAAATATGCTAATTGTTGATCTGATATTCCACTTTGATTCCCAGTTATAGAAGATTGTGACACAATATACAAAAATGCGGAGCTTAGTCTATCTGCTTGAAGTATCCTATCATGAGTTGTCATCGGAGTTATCAAAAAGCTGATTTCCATATGGTACTTAGTAAATAGATTTAGATAGTCAAGCTCATAAATCTCCATAGGCATGTCAGGAATGATTAACCCTTGGATACCAGACTGATGTGCATCTGAAATAAATCTTTCTGCCCCATATTGCAACATTTGATTGAAATACCCCATCAGAATAATAGGAATCTGGTGTGTCTTCCTTATGTTTTTTACATTCTGAAATATGTTGCTGATTGTTTGCCCATTTTTTAATGCGATCTCACTACTTTGCTGAATGGTAGGTCCATCTGCAAGTGGGTCAGAATAGGGCATACCCAGTTCTATTAAATCTACACCTGTATCTGCGAGTGATTTAATGATAATTTCAGTACTTTCTAATGTAGGATGCCCTGCTGTGAAGTAAACATTTAAGATATTATTGCCTTTTTCTATAATGGTTTGTCTGATGGTTTTCATGATTATAATTGTATTTTATGATCTTCGATATAAGTAAGGTATGTATTTAAGTCCTTGTCTCCACGACCAGATAGATTGACAACAACATTATCATCTTTTTTAAATGGAATTCTATTCAAAATGGCTAATGCATGAGCTGTCTCCAAAGCAGGAATAATACCTTCTGACCTAGATAATTGAATGACCGCCTGCATGGCTTCATCATCAGTTGCAGCATAGACAGTGGCCCTACCTGATTTGATAAGATGTGCATGCATAGGTCCAATGCCTGGATAATCCAGACCTGCTGATAAAGAATATGGTTCGACGATCTGTCCATCTGCAGTTTGCATTAATAAAGTCATACAACCATGGATAATACCTTTAGTGCCTAGAATACTTGTTGCAGCTGAATGACCAGAATCTATGCCTTTACCAGCAGCTTCCGCCAATATCAAATTGACACGATCATCGTGCAAAAAGTGGTAAAAAGCGCCTGCTGCATTACTACCTCCACCAACACAAGCTATGACATAATCTGGATGATCGTTGCCTGTTTTTTCTTTTAATTGCCATTGTATTTCTTCACTAACAATGGCTTGAAATCTAGTGACCATATCAGGGTAGGGATGAGGTCCGATTGCAGATCCAATGATATAATGAGTCGTTTCAGCATTATTTATCCAATCTCGTATAGCTTCGTTAGTCGCATCTTTGAGCGTTTTGCTACCACTTTCAGCAGGAACAAGTTTGGCGCCGAGCATTTGCATCCGTGCTACGTTGGGAGCTTGTCTGACGATATCCACCGCGCCCATATAAACAATACATTCCAGATTCATTAAGGCACAAACAGTAGCTGTGGCTACGCCATGCTGTCCAGCTCCTGTTTCTGCAATGATCCGTTTTTTACCCAGTCGTTTTGCAAGCAGGATTTGGCCAATGGTATTATTAATTTTATGTGCACCCGTGTGGTTAAGGTCTTCGCGTTTTAGATAGATGTTTGCACCATATTTTTCAGAAAGTGTTTTTGCAAGATATAATGGTGATGGACGACCCACATAATCCTTGAGTAAACTATTAAATTCTTCTTGGAAATCTGCTTCAGCGATAATATCGAGATATTTGGTTCTGATTTCTTCGACATTTGCATAAAGCATTTCAGGAATGTATGCGCCACCAAATTCGCCATAATGACCTGATTCAGAGACGTGGTATGAGTTATTGTTTGACATGTTTATTTTTGTTTTAAGGAAGTAATTGTTAAATCAATTGTTTTAATAACATTTTTGTAAGCTAATCTAACTTCATCATTTTTCATTCGTATTGTTTTGATACCCAAACTACTTAAAAAAGTATCTCTCATCAAATCTTTTTCTTGGTTATATGAATGATTAATCCCGTCAATTTCTATTACAAGTCTTAATGAATGACAATAAAAGTCTGCAATATATGTATTTATGGGATGCTGTCTTCTGAATTTTAAATTGAATGGTTTCGTTTTAAGATAATCCCAAATAATTGATTCTTCAATTGTCATATTTCTTCTTAATGATGCTGCCGTTTCAAAAATAAAAGGTGAAGCGCCATAAAACATATCAAATTTGGATTGAGAGTTGATGGTGGATAGGGATTCAAATTTATTTTCCGTATTACCATCAACCCCTAAAGGGGAGATTACATCTTCGAAAGGATTTTTTGTTTTGACTGAGAGCGTATGACTTCCCTTTAGGGATTGAGGGTCGCGGGTGGATTCTGCGCTTTTATTTAAGGATTGAGTGTGGATGGATGAAAGGTTATCAAAATTAACTTCCGTTATACCCCCGTTCCCTAAAGGGGTGAATAGGTCTTCGAATGGACTTTTTGTTTTGACCGAGAGCGTATGGCTTCCCTTTAGGGATTGAGGGTCGCGGGTGGATAGGGTTTCAAATTTATTTTCCGTATTACTCCCAGCCCCTAAAGGGGAGATTAGGTCTTCGAAAGCCTTATGGTTCTTTATTTCATCCACAAAGAACTTAACTTTATCAACATCTTTTAATCCTGGACTTATTTCAAATTTACTATTTAAGTCTATGCCCACAAATTTTGGATGGCTAATTCTCAAAATGTCTTCAATATCGTCAGGCCCAATTCCTCCACTGAGCAAAAAAGGGACTTTAATCTCAAGATCGTTTAATATTGACCAATCAAATTTCTGACCTGACCCGCCATATTGTTTGGTTGCGGTATCAAATAGGAAAAAATCACAAAATTCAAATGTTTGAAGGAGTTCAACATCTACTTGATCTGTTACTCGAAAAACCTTTATAACAGAAATGATATCCTTTATTTTTTTGCAAAATTCAAGAGATTCGTCACCATGGAGTTGTGCATAATCTAAGTTGTATTCTTTTACTTTTTGTAGGATGAACGACTCAGAAGCATTGACGAAAACACCGACTTTTTTTATTTGTAAAGAAATATTAGGTAACTTGTTCTGGACATATCTTGGACTTGGTTCATAAAAATTATATCCCACCATATCTATATCCAAGCTTGATAGATCAACCAAATTCTGTTCAAATTTAAGACCGCATACTTTTATAATCATGATAACTCATTCATTTTTTGAATAAAATCAGCACATGCTTTACCTGGGTCTTCCGTTTTCATAAATGATTCACCAATTAAAAAACCATCGAAACCAAATCGTTTTAGCAAAGCCACAGTAGCTGCATCATCGAGCCCGCTTTCAGATATTTTGATGGTGTCTGAAGGCAATTGTGGAAAAATATCCATGGAGTAACGAATGTCTGTAGTGAATGTTTTTAGATTTCTATTGTTAATACCAATGTTTTTGATGCGTTCGTGATACTTTGATATTTGATCAGTAGTATGAACTTCCATTAAAACTTCTAGACCACATTCGAATGCTATTTTTGAAAATTCATCTATTTCACTTTTTGTCAATATCTCCGCAATAAGTAAAATGGCATCGGCACCAAGACTTTTTGCTTCTAGAATTTGGTAAGGATCAATCACAAAATCTTTTCTTAAGATGGGAATTTGATTGACGCTTCTAGCTTGCTTTATATCTTCATCATTTCCACCAAAAAAATCAACATCCGTCAGTACAGATAATGCAGAAGCACCAGCTGAACGGTAACCTGTTGTGACTTCTATCACATCAGCGTGTAAATTGATCTTGGGTTTGGAAGGCGATTTTCGTTTAAACTCCGCTATGATGCCACTCAATTCTGGTTTTTTAATGTAATCCGATAGCGAAAAACACGTTCTATCAAACATTTCTGATTGGGCCAATGTACTTTCTTTTACTTTTGATTTTGCCAGGACTACTTCTTCTTTTTTGCGCTGAACAATTGTTTGGAGTATATTCATTTTATTTTGTACTTAGGAGATTATCAAAACTTGCTTTTGCTTTACCACTAGCCAAAGATACTCTTGCTTCTTCTACACATTCCAAAGTATCTTTTCCTTGATCAAAACATTGAATGGCCAAAGCAGCATTAGCAAGGACGACATCATTTTGTGCTTTAGTTCCTTTGTTTTCTAATATATTTTTAAAAATAGTCGCAGCTTCTTGAACAGTTTCTCCACCGAATATATCTTCTTGGCGATATTCTGGTAAGCCAAAATAAGATGCATCTACCAATTGTTCTGCTTGGTTGGTGATCAACTTAACGTCACTAGTAAGGGATACTTCATCATACCCATCTGTTCCGTGGATTATGGCATATTTTTTCTGAGAATCTTCATACAAAAACTGAAACAATCTAGCTAACTTTATCGAAAATACACCTACACTTTGATGTTGTGGCTTCGCAGGATTTACGAGCGGGCCAAGCATATTAAAAAACGTCTTGACACCAAGTTCTTTTCTTATAGGCCCTACTGATTTTAAAGCAGGGTGGAAGAGTGGTGCGTGAAGGAAAGATATGTTTGCAAATTCCATTTGTCTTTTAAGTATGTCTGTATCATTTGTAAATTTAAAACCAAAATGTTCCAAAACATTGGATGATCCACTTACAGATGACACACCATAATTACCATGTTTTGCAACGTGATATCCTGCACCAGCAACTACAAAAGAAGCTAAAGTAGAGATATTAAAAGTGTTTTTGCCATCACCACCTGTTCCACATAAATCAATGATAGGCAACCCACCAAAATCTACCTTAACACACAAATCTAGCAAAGCGTCCCGAAATCCAGCTAACTCATCCACAGAGATATTTCGCATCAGATAGACACTGATGAACGCGGCTAGTTGTGAAGGGTTATATTTGTCTAAAGAAATATTGATTAATACTTCCTTGGCTTGCTCTTTTGTAAGTTTCTGATGGTCAAAGAGTTGATTAAGAATATCTTTCATATTGAATTACGAATTTGTTAATTTACGTATTTGCCAAAATGGTTTATATATTTAAAAAATTGGTTAACATCTTCCTTCCATCAGGTGTCATGATGGATTCTGGATGAAACTGTACACCATAAATGTGAAAATCTTTGTGACGAGCTGCCATGATTTCGCCTTCTTCATCTATTGCGGTAATTATTAATTCATCAGGACAACTTTCCTTGTTTATCACCCAAGAATGATATCTACCTGCTTCAAAACTTAGGTCTATTCCATTAAATATTGGGTCTACATTTTCAGTTTGTTTCATCATTGTCTTCATACCATGAAATACCTTTGACAGATTTTTTAATTGTCCACCAAAAACTTCACCGATAGCTTGTAATCCTAAACAAACTCCAAATATCTTTTTGGTGGTGCCGTACTTCCTTATGACATCTTTGAGCAATCCTGCTTCTTCAGGAAGGCCAGGACCAGGAGATAAGATAATATAATCAAAAGCTTCTATTGCTTCTATATCGAACTGATCATTACGCAAAACGGTAACTTCTCCATCTATGATTTCATTGATGAGATGTACCAAATTGTAAGTGAATGAGTCGTAATTGTCAATGATAACTATCTTGTGATTTTGTGATCTTGTGATCTTGTGATCTTGTGATCGTGTGTCATCGTAATTAAAAAGATCTGTGATCTTGTGATTTAGTGACATTTTACTAATTTTTAATGTTTGGTAATTCTGTTTTTATATAAAATTTAAAATATTATTATACTAAATCTTATTTTTCAGAAGTATTATTAATTTTTAGGATTCAATTTATCTTTATAAGATGACATAACTTTCAAGATTTCCAATCCTTCACTATATACTTCGTTAATTGTTTCTTGGGATATTATTTCACATTCCACCAAAATTTCAAGCCAAAAAAGAGTTTCATCTGCCTCTTCTACAACGATACAAAGTTTCGCAAACTTTTCATTTTCTGATCTAGCCCTACAAACTGCTCTACAATTTGCAGCTACTGATGTAGCACACTTTACGATCTGTTTTTTAATGACGCTACTTTCGTCTGAGTATTTTATTTTTGATACTATCTTTATTATTTTTACAGAATTTACTTTTGTTCTGTTTCTAAATTGTTCGTTAAAATCTTCTTTTCTCATTTTCAATGTTTTAAATTTGAGTCCCCTCTGAAAAGTGCTATTTTTTAAATTTTGCATAAAATAGTACTCTTGGGCGGGTAGGTTAACAAAA
>JBGSOH010000005.1:0-16547 GCA_041739205.1 Saprospiraceae bacterium | reverse complement strand
GATAACCACCGCTTAGACCTGTTATGACATCTATACCACTCTTACCATCAGCAAATATAGGCACACCTATTGCGCCCAAAACCAAATAGATAAAAACTGAAACAAATGAAAGACGCCAATCTAACAAATAACCAATCAGCAAAATAGCAAAAGACTGTCCCGTAATAGGAATACCGCTACCAATAGGTACGTCAAAACTGACTTGCGCAGCTAGTGACAAGCCTAATATCGCTATTGATATGGCAGAAACTATTTTCAAAAAACTATCATTATTCATACCAAACCTTCTTTTATCATATCATGAATATGAATCATTCCTACATATCTGTTGTCATCTTTTACCACCAATTGACTAATGCTAAATCTCCTTAGGATCGTTAAAGCATCTATCGCCAAACTAGATTTCTGAATAGTTTTGGGATTTCCGTTCATAATATCACTAGCTATCAAATGTCCAACATTACCTTCAGTTTCAAGCATGCGTCTCAAATCTCCATCTGTAATCATGCCTACTAAATTCTCATTATCATCAAGGACTGCCGTAGCACCAAGTCTTTTAGAAGAAATTTCCATGATGACCTGCCTTATATTATCAGAAGTATATACTTTGGGTTTATCATGTAGACTTAGCAAATCGCCCACTTTAAGGTATAACTGTTTTCCTAGACTTCCACCTGGATGAAACTTAGCAAAATGCTCATGAGAAAACCCACGAAGAGACAATAATGCAACTGCTATTGCATCACCCATCGCCATCTGAAGCGTAGTACTAGTTGTAGGAGCAAGGTTATTGGGATCTGCTTCTGCGTCTACTGGTATAAAGATTTTGTGATCCGCATTGGTCGCTAGATATGACAACCCATTGCTCACCATGGCAATCAATGTATTTCCAAAACCTTTGATCAGAGGCACTAGCACTTTGACTTCAGGAGTATCCCCACTTTTTGATATACACATGACAATATCGTCCTCGCTGATCATCCCTAAATCACCATGAATAGCATCTGCAGCGTGCATAAATACGGCAGAAGTTCCAGTCGAATTAAGTGTCGCTACGATCTTTTGACCTACGATGGCACTTTTTCCTATACCTGTGACAATCAACCTACCTTTATTTTCGAAAATAACTTCTACAGCTTTACATATTTCATCAGAGACATTTATAGACATGTCCAAAAGTGCCTTTCCTTCTATATGTAAAGTATTTTCAATTTTTTCTTTGATTTGTGTATTGATATTTGAATTCAAAATCGTAATTTTGGCTGCTAATTAAAAAAGTGAGTTAAAAAGAAGGTCAAATTTACGATAAAGTAGGCATTATTTACCTATGACTTTAAGTAGAAATGATATTAATTTTCAATATTTGTAAACTTTTAAGACAAACAATTTGCACTTTTTAATTTATTTTTCTAGATTGCACTTCTTTGGAAGTTATTGTTAAATTGACATCTTAAGAAGGTAGCATTCAAGTACTAAATTCATTATGATGGAGCGTTTAAACTTTATCTTTTTTTCTCAATAGAGTAAAACTAGATAGACTTTTTAGTTTCTAAATCATGTAACGTACTTACTAAATTATCTATTATATACAAAACTGAACGTATTATATTATTATGGTTTTTACAAACGCAGATATCACATCATCGCTAAAGAAGTATTTTGGATTCGAATCATTCAAAGGAGAACAAAGAGATATAGTCAAAAGTGTATTGGACAAAAAAAATACTTTCGTCATTATGCCTACAGGTGGTGGTAAGTCCCTATGCTATCAGTTGCCTGCCATGATGATGGAAGGTACAGCTATAATCATTTCTCCACTGATAGCATTGATGAAAAATCAAGTAGATTCCATCAGAGGATATAGTCAAGAAGATAATATAGCAAGTTTTTTAAACTCGTCTCTCAATAAATCTCAGATGGCAGAAGTCAAAAACGAGATTGCAAGTGGCAAAACAAAAATGCTCTTTATAGCCCCAGAGACACTCACAAAAGATGAAAATATCGAGTTCTTTCAAAAAAGCAACATTTCTTTCGTAGCTGTAGATGAAGCACACTGTATCTCCGAGTGGGGACATGACTTCAGACCTGAATATAGAAGGATCAGAACAATGATATCTGCCATTAGTGATAATATTCCAATTATAGCACTTACTGCAACCGCAACACCTAAGGTCCAAACTGATATTGTAAAAAGTTTGGAAATGGAAGATCCAAATATTTTTATCTCATCATTCAATAGAGATAATCTTTATTATGAAATAAGACCAAAAGTCAATAAGGACCATACGATCAAAAGTATTATCCAATTTATAAAAACTTCTAAAGGTAAGTCAGGTATTATTTATGTACAATCTAGAAAATCAACAGAAGAGATTGCCAAAGTTCTTAATGTAAATGGAATTAAAGCAGCTGCATACCACGCAGGACTTGATGCTAAGACTAGAACAAATGTCCAAGATGATTTCTTGATGGAAGAAGTGGAAGTAATCGTGGCAACCATTGCATTTGGGATGGGTATAGACAAGCCCGATGTGCGATTTGTAATTCATTATGACATACCAAAAAGTATAGAAAACTACTACCAAGAGACTGGTAGAGGTGGTAGAGATGGATTGAGTGGAAATTGTCTGGCATTCTATTCCTATAAGGACATCTTAAAATTAGAAAAATTCCTGCGTGACAAGCCCGTAGCTGAGCGTGAACTAAGTGCACAGCTGATGGAAGAAGTCATTGCCTATGCAGAAACTAGCACTTGCCGTAGAAAATTCCTACTCCATTACTTCGGAGAAGAATATAGCGATGAGCAATGTTCAAATATGTGTGACAATTGCAAATATCCGAAACAAAAAGAAGAAGTTAAGGACCAAATGCAATTAGCCTTAAAAGTAGTGGCACAGCTTAATGAAAATTATACGGTCAAAATCCTTGTAGAGTTTATAACAGGTAAGATGTCAAAAGAAATGAAAGATTTCAAATTTGACAAATTGCCATTATTTGGATCAGGTTCAGAAAAAGGAGAATTGTTCTGGCATACCATTTTCAGACAAGCCATTCTATTCAACCTATTATATAAGGAGATAGAACAATACGGCATACTCAAATTGACAGATGATGGGCACAAGTTTATCAAAAAGTCAGAATCTATCATGATACCGCTCAATAGAGATTTCACTGTCAAAGATGATGGTGATATGGATATTGGTGGTGGACAAGGTGCTGCTTTAGATGCAGTGTTGGTAGAGATGCTCAAAGACCTCAGAAAGACAGAAGCCAGAAAACTAAAAGTACAACCTTGGGTGATATTCTCTGAACCTGCACTCCAAGATATGGCGACCTTCTACCCTATCAGCATGGAAGATATGATGCAAATATCAGGAGTGAGTCAAGGCAAAGCTCAAAAATTTGCTAAACCATTCATTGAACTCATCAGAAAATATGTTGATGAAAATGAAATAGATCGCCCAACTGAGGTAGTCATCAAACAAGTTGCAAATAAATCTAGAAATAAAGTCACGATCATCCAATCGGTAGATAGAAAAATGCCATTCGAAGACATCGCAAAAAATGTAGAGATGACCCACGATGAGTTGCTTTATGAGATGAATGGTATTGCGGATGCTGGTACAAAACTGAATATCAATTATTACATTAAAGATAAAGTGGACGAAGACATCATCGAAGAAATCTTTGATTACTTTAGAAATGCACCGACCGACTCCATAGAGACAGCCATCAGAAAACTTCAGGAAGATGATATCACTGAAGAAGAAGTCTTGCTCACAAGGATAAAATTTATGTCAGACATAGCAAATTAAAAGAATGACACAGATTATTATTATAAACGGTCCAAATTTAAATCTGCTTGGCAAACGACAGCCGGAGATTTATGGTAATTTATCGTTTGAAGAGTATTTTATCACTTTAGAAAAAGAGTTTGAAAATATTAATCTTCATTACTATCAATCAAACCATGAAGGCGATATTATTGACAAACTCCATGCGGTAGGATATAGGTTTGATGGTATTATCTTGAACGCGGCAGGATTCACACATACATCGATTGCTATTGCTGATGCATTAAGGGCCATCACAACACCTGTAGTAGAAGTACACCTTACTAATATATATGAGCGCGAATCTTATCGACATACCAACTATGTAAAAGAATCTGCCGTCCACAGTATAGTTGGCAATGGTTTGAAAGGCTATCACGAAGCCATTATCTATTTACAGAATAATATTCTCAAGAAATAATGTTACATGGCGTTTGATAGTGAGTACGAGTTTAAGAAGTTTTATTTAGAATGTTTTACAGGATTAAGAATCTTTATCTTCGCAAAATGCAATAATATAGAACTTGCTGAAGATATCGCCCAAGAGTCATTCGTCAGGTTGTGGAAAAATTCAGAAAAAATAGAAAAAGATAAAGCTCGTTCTTATGTATTTACCGTTGCAAATAATCTATTTCTCGATCATATAAGACATGAAAAAGTAAAAACCAATTATAAGTCTGCTTACACCGTTCATCAAGATATTAAAGATCCACAATACTTGATTGAAATGGAAGAGTTCAGGGTAAAATTGGAAAGTACGATAAACAATATGCCAGAAAACTCAAGAGTAGTTTTTTTAATGAATAGAATGGAAAAAATGACTTACCAACAAATTGCAGATAGTCTAAACTTAAGTGTCAAAGCCATAGAAAAAAGAATGCAAAAAGCCCTAGAAATTATGGCATCTTTAAAACTTTAGAAGTCCAATATCTTTATATTTTTATTCAATTAGTGTAATTTGACTACGATTTAGATCAAATTTGTTAAAATATTATTAATTCTCAATATTTCAAACCACTATATTAGGGTATTCCATGAATTATCCGTCTAAGGGTATACATTGAGAATAATAAAAAATAAAGTTATGTTTGAAGTCATAGATCGCACCATTGAGACAGCGTCAAAAATTTTATCTGAAAATTCAGAATCTAATTTAGAAAAGAATCTAAACATCCTAAGTCACCTTAAAATACAAGCTGATGATACCGAAAAAAATTGGAAAAAAATAGAACAGATTATTAATTTGCCAAAATCAAAGTAGATTAAAAAATTTAGGATTCTAGAACACATTTTTTATGTTTAAAAATCTATAACTTTTTCAATCTATTCAAAATTATTACTAAGTTGTAATCAATTCTGCTCTCCATTCCAATATTTCGTTAATACCGTATTGTTTGTAAAGTTTTTCTTTTATAGAGTTGATATCATTTGTTATGATTTCTATTTCTTTTACCGTAAAGCCATGAATAGCTTGGGCAATCTTATCGACTAATTTAAATCTTACAAAAACTTTAATGGTTTGCATTATCTAGGATTTAATTGAAAAATAAGAACGTGATTAATACATTTTAAAAACTGCATTTTGAGTACTTATATTGTTGCTAATTAAAACAAAAGTTGTACGTCAATTAACATTAGCCAAGGCATAATATAACCATCACTCTAATGAATGCAATATCAAAATATAATAAAATCAAAACAAGATTTATTAGAGAAGGATCACTTGATTTTGAACTTTAACATTTCGATAAGAAGCCAAAAACATTTTCAAAAAAACGCTTTCCAAATTTGTAATAAGTAAGTGCAAAAAAGACCAACATATTATAACATTTCATATTTTAAAAAATAGAAATACTTCTTTAAAATTTGGTTTAAAGCGTAGAAAAAAAATACAATAATAATGATCAACTCAACAAACTTTTGATCACTTGACTCACTTTTTCATTTTCTGTAAGGAAGCCATCATGGCCCAAATCTGAATGAATAACTTCTAGTCGCGCATCAGGAATATGTCGATAAAGAAATTTTTGCTCTTCAAGTGGAAAAAGAATATCTGTCTCAATTCCTAAAATGGTAGTTTTTGCTTTTATTTGTGTCAGAGCAGACAATACACCACCACGATTCCTACCCAAATTATGACTATCCATTGCTTTGGACAAGGTTACGTAAGAAAATGCATTAAATCTTTTGACAAGTTTTTCACCCTGATATCGTTGATACGACTGAACTCTAAAATTATCCAATTTGTCTTCGCTATCTGCTTGGGTATTATTATATCCTTGTGACGACCGATAACTGAGTAATGCAATAGATCTTGCCGCCAATAAACCTGCTTTACCTGCGTCATCATGTTTTTCTTTCCAAGTTTGATCTGCTTCTATAGCTAGACGCTGACTTTCGTTAAACCCAATTCCCCAAGGTGAATGCTTAGCATTAGTAGCAATTAATAATAGTTGTTCAAATTTTTTGGGTGCAATAACCGACCACTCTAACGCTTGCTGACCACCAAGTGAAGCTCCTGCAAGCAGCTTGATGTGATCAATACCTAAATGGATACTCAATAACTCAAAACTGCGGGCGATGTCTCTATTAGTAATCAAAGGGAAGTTATGGTAATAAGGCACATCCTTACGTGGATCAATAGAAAGTGGAGATGTAGAACCATATGGAGATCCAAGGCTATTTGCACAAATGATAAAATGTTTTTTGGGATCGATAGCAAAATCATTTCCTACTATGCCAGGCCACCATTCAGTGGGATTACTATTGGCCGTCAAAGCATGGATTATCCAGACCACATTATCTTTTTTATCATTGAGCGTACCAAAAGTGTGATAAGCTAAGGTGAATCCGGGAAGTGACTCCCCGGATTCAAGACTAAAATCATGCTTGTACTCAAAAAAATATGGACCTTTATCGGTATCTACTGCAGTGTTATTTACTGAATTATCTGATTTCACTTGACTCAATTGCTTATGATTTATTAATATTTAATTTAATGTTGCTTCCACAGCTTTCGTAGTTGACTGTGGGGCTTCTTGTCTTTTTTTAACAGCCGCAAAAGCATCAATTAAATCATTTTTGATATCATCTATATGCTCAATACCTACTGACAGGCGCAACTGATTTGGCAATACGCCGGCTGAAATCTGTTCTTTTTCAGACAGTTGCTGATGAGTGGTTGCCGATGGCTGTATGATGAGTGTCTTAGCATCTCCCACATTTGCAAGATGGCTCACAAGATCTAGATTATTGATATATTCTTCTGCGTCAGATTTTCTACCTTTTATGTTAAATGACAAGACACCACCGTAACCATTACGAAGATACTTTTTGGCTAGTTTGTGATAAGGACTACTTTCTAGACCTGGATAACTTACACTTTCCACTTGTGGATGCACAGACAACCAATGTGCCAATTCAAAGGCATTGTCCACGGTGCGTTGTACTCTAAGCGAAAGGGTTTCTAAACCTTGCAATAATTGGAAGGCATTGAATGGACTTAATGATGCGCCAAAATCTCTCAATCCTTCTACCCTAGCCCGAATAGCAAAAGCAATATTCGGTAAACCAAGGGGATTATTCACACCAAAAATATCGGAAAATACTAGTCCATGATATCCTTCAGATGGCTCTGAAAATTGTGGAAACTTGCCATTACCCCAATTATAATTACCACCATCAACGATGACACCACCTATGGTCGTACCATGACCGCCAATCCACTTTGTAGCAGATGCCACTACGATGTGTGCACCATGCTCTAAAGGTCGAAAAATGTAACCTGCTGCACCAAAAGTATTGTCTACAATGAGCGGAATATCATATTTATTTGCCACAGTTGCGATGGCTTCGAAATCAGGAATATTAAACTTAGGATTGCCGATGGTTTCTAAGTAGATTGCTTTTGTTTTTTCATCGATTAATGCTTCAAATTTTGATGCTTCGTCCCCTTCTGCAAATCTTACATCTATACCTAGTCTCTTGAAGGCAACTTTGAATTGATTGTAAGTGCCACCATACAGATAGGAAGTACTCACAAAGTTTTCGCCAGCCTGCAAAATATTATTTAATGCCAAAAACTGTGCAGCTTGGCCAGAACCAGTGGCAAGTGCTGCGACTCCACCTTCTAGTGCTGCGATACGCTGCTCAAAGACATCTGTCGTGGGATTCATGATTCTTGTGTAAATATTTCCGAATTCTTTGAGTGCAAAAAGATTAGCACCATGTTCAGCATTCTTAAAAACATAAGACGATGTTTGATAAATAGGCACTGCTCTCGAACCTGTGGTTGGGTCTGGGTTTTGACCTGCGTGCAACTGGAGCGTCTCGAATTTGTATTTTTTGTTGTTTGACATGATAATATGATTTATAAATTTGAAAATGATGATTTACAAATAAAATAATGAAGATGTGCAAAGATCCTATGATGGAACTTTCACAACATATCAAATAGAAACAGCCTTAAAAAAATGGTAATAAACTATTCAGATATGCTGTGGATTAGATGCAACAACAGCAACAACAACAGCACATGAATAAGGAAGAAGATGATTTGGAAACTGAAATTACGACTTCCGAAGGAAGCGAAAAGGAACTCAATTTAGAAGATAAAAAATTCATTTTAATTACATTCAACATTTATATGCCCCAAAATCGGGAAGGAATTGGCACCTTGCTTTTTGTAGGTTGCCTGAGGGTCATCGAGCCTTTTCTCTCGCCTCATCGATATAAATAATTGTGAACAAATATGAAATGATGTTCCTAACTATTTCGGACACAAAGATAATGGTAAATAAATTAGAATGTCAATAGGTCATTCAAATAAATAATTCACATAATATTTATTATCATATATATACAATTGTTTATAAATTCATTAAAACACATATTGGAAATAAATAAAAATAAAAAAAAATTATTCTATCTCATAAAATCTCAATATTTATGAATCTATTATTAAAAGATTATGGAAATTTTAATAGATGGTATACCTAAATAGTATTATGTTTGTCTCACTTAAAAAACATATTTATGAAGTATTATTTACCTTTATTTTTTACATCATTAATCATTATTTTAACATCATGTGTACCTGTTGTAAGGAAAATTCATGACGAAGTCAGAAATGTTACAACATACCAATGGTCAAATAGCAAGTATGCAAGTTCGAAAATAAATAGAATTTCTAGATCATTCTCTTATTCATTAAGTAAAGAAGGAATTAATAATAGGAATTTGAAATGGGAAATATGGTCTAGTTTTCCAGTGACCCAAGCCGATTATAAAAATACTGCTTATATTATCACAAATGACACTATACTGAAAGTACTATTCATAAGATTAGAAGACATCAAATATCAAGAACAAATAAATAACATTCAAACTACCACTGCTACAACAACTAATGTCAAAACAAAATCTGTGACCACAATCGAGCCTGTAAAATCATCAACTGAAAATAGGAGTGAAAAAATTAATAATACTAATACAACAACAAGTACAAGTACCAATACAGATACAAAAGTAGACACAGAAATATTAGATAAAGTACTCTCCAAAAGAATTATCCAAGCAACTGACAATGAATATTTTGCAAAAGCCTTGAGAGCGCCAAAAACTACAATTAGAGTTTACAATACGAATAATGATTTTTGGGATATAAAATTATTGGCAGAAGAAAAAACTCAAATCGCAAAATTCCTAAATAATGTGTCTGATGTTATTGTAAGATAATAAATAGTAGATAAGTCAAAAAAATTAGAAGAACTAATAGGTGTCCAATTCTTTAATGAAAATAGGCTATTAAAAAATGTATCAATGTTCTATTAGAAAACAAATAAGTTATTAGCTTTGGAGCAAAATCATTATCAATGGCAGTCACAGGAAATCTAGTAAAAATAGATGGCAAAGATCAAAGGTTAAAACCTACCCTTTCATTTGCCAACATCATCAATATGAATGTTGGTTTTTTCGGAATACAATATAGTTTTGGCCTTCAGCAAAGTGCTGTCAATCCAATTTATGACATGCTCGGAGCTTCAGCTCATGAAATTCCCATACTCAATATCGCAGGTCCTGTTACTGGACTATTGATACAACCTATCATAGGAGCAATGAGTGACAAAACATGGACACCAAGATGGGGAAGAAGGAAACCATATTTCTTTATTGGTGCCATGATATGTAGTATTTGTCTTCTTTTCTACCCATTCAGCAGTACATTGTGGATGGCTGCAGGACTGCTCTGGATATTAGATGTAGGGAATAATACAGCAATGGAACCTTATCGCGCATTTATAGCAGACACACTTAATCAAGATCAGCAACCTACTGGTTTTCAGGCACAAAGCTTTTTCACAGGGCTTGGACAGACGCTAGCTAATGTGTCACTTTTTGTATTTCCTTTGATGTTCGTAGGTGTAACGGGATCATTGCCAACATGGGTGTATGCTTCATTTTTTTTAGGTGCAGTTTGTTCCATTGGTTCCGTATGGTGGAGCATGTACACGACCAAAGAATTGCCACCAACTGAAGAAGAAATTGCATTAATTACAGCATACAACGCTGGAAAACCCAACAAATTTCTACAGTTTATGGGATACATCCTTTCTGTGTCTATTGTGCCAGGAATAGTGTATTTTGCACTATACTCTAGTTTAGGTATGAATGTGGCCAACTTCTTGATACTGCCTATATTTTTCGGATGGATATTTTTATTGGCACAATTGTTAGAAAAATATCAAGACATCCCATTTGTAAATGCTATTTATCTATTGGTATCACCGTTAATAGAAATCATAGACTCTATCAAGACCATGCCACGAGTAATGTGGCAGTTATCACTTGTATATTTGTTTCAATGGTACGCCCTATTTTGTTACTGGCAAAACAGTGCAAAAAGTGTTGCACTATCTGTATGGAATGCGACACCTGCATCAGACCCAAAACTATATGAAGAAGCCGTCAGTTGGACAGGTCTAGTGAATGGTTGGTATAACATTGTGACATTTTTGACAGCTTTTGGACTAGTATATTTTGCGAATAAATATGGAAGTAAATATGTTCATTTCATTTGTCTAATCTTAGCTGGAATAGGATTTTTAGCCTTTCCATTTATTGCTGATAAAAATTTACTTTTTGTAGCGATTACTGGATTTGGTATTGGTTGGGCGAGCATGATGGGCATTCCTTATCTCATGGTCGTCAACGATATCCCAAAGGAAAGGTATGGTGTTTATATGGGTATTATCAATATGATGATCGTAATTCCTATGATCATACAGACTTTGACATTCGGATATGTCTTAGAAAATTTATTGGGCAATGATCCGAGGAATGCTATTGTTTTTGCGGGTGTGTTGTTGTTGTTGGCAGCGTTAGCAACATTATTGATAAAGGGGAAAAAAGATGGTGTGGAGATTGGGGCGTAGATTTTTCAATAGCACTATTGTAGGAATAATCATGTCATCCCTTCGGGATTTGGTGGCGATTGTGATCATTTTTCTATAATCATGCCATCCCTTCAGGATTTAAATCTATTTATTTATTAATGATTCTATAATCATATCATCCCTTCGGGATTGGTGGCGATTGTGATTATTTTTCTATAATCATGTCATCGCTATAATCTTGTCATCCCGTTGGGATTGGCTAACACCATTTACTAACTTTTTTTTGGTTTTCGCTCCTTTTTGACTTGATCCATTATTCCATCCCACCAAACTTGCATACCATTTTTTGCTTCTATTAGTTGACACTTTATTTTGTCTTTCAAACATGCGATGAGAAAGTCTTCTATTCCTATTCCATTAGCATCGGCTAGTTCTTTGACTTCGCTTTCAGAAAGCTCTATTTCTTCAGTTATATTACCAATAATATGGGATGGCCCATCGTCACCATTAGTACCAGAATAGACCAATTCTCCATTTTTGTAATGAATGTACCAAACTTCATATTCATTGTTACTGTAAAACTGAGCCTCGCCAAATCTGATGCTTAAATTTCAAATGACGTGGTGCATTATATCGTCATTTACTGGCTTAGGACTGTTTTCCAAATCTGGTAATGATAATGTTATCAGGTTTTTACCAAAGATGATACTATGACTTTGATATGTGGCTAATCCTGTGAAATCTTTTTCGAAAGCTTTGTACAGACCCGAAACGATTTCACTTTCTTTACTGGATGCTCCTACATAAGAAATGATTTCTTGTGTCTTGTCTGTAGGTATATATATCCATGCAGCATCATTGTCCATTTCTGAGAGCACATCTTCTTGCTTTTGTGTTAGCTTGGGACCTTTAGCTTTTGATTTCTCTTTAAGACTATCAAGGTATTCCAGTGTTATAAATCTATTGAGATCTGAACAATAAAGATTTAGCCCAAATTTTTGGGCCAAATTGTAAGCAACATACCAATCCTCAATTCTATTTTTGTAAGAACTAAATTCAATATATCCATGGTATTCAAAACTGTACCCTATAGAGGATGCCTCATAAGGAAAATCTTTGTCTTCATTTTTTAGATAATAGTCAAATCCTCTCCATCCTGTTATATCATGTTTTTGTGGATCAAATCGCTCATAAATTAAATCACTGTTAACTATCCAAGGTTCAAAATTCTCAAGAACTTCTATTTCATTTTTAAATTCGTTAAAAGACATTTCCCACCCTCGAATACTAGGATCAAACCTTTCCCTGGATAATAACTTAGAATTTTGTTGTTTAGTAAACAAGAAATTATAGGACTTCATAAAAACTTCTATTTAGATAGATTATAAAGGTAATTATTTTATGAGATTCTCCAATTCCCAATTTTCTATTTCAAAGTTTAATTGACTGACGGATTCTTTAAAATGTTCCATTTCATCAGATGATAACCAATCGGAAATATTGATATTTTCATTAACAAGTTTCAATTGATTTTTATATACTTCTATTTGTTTGAATGTAAAACTTTTCCTTAGAGCAAAAACAACATTCATAAAATGAAGATAAACTATAAGGTTATTCAAATAATTATCATTTTCAGGGTATAACCAAAAATCATCATAGCCACGTATATTCGCTTGGTCAATAGGTGTTCCTTGTTTGATCAGCCCAAAAATCCCGTTATAGTAAAAAGCGATTAGCTTAAAATACTTAAAGTTAGTCATGATAATAATTTAAAGTTTAAGAAGATCCTGATATTCTAAAATATTTTTGAGTAGCAAGTTGAGAATACTCCTTCTAAATATACCCATCCTAAATCCTTCCCTTAAAATGGAAGGACTTTTGAATCCCTTCAAAAAAACTAGTACCAAATTATACATTCAAAAAAAAAATATCGGAATAGATGTATCACCACCTACTCCGATATTTTGTAATTCAAAACTATTTTGGATCCAAGACATCTTTTATCCTACTTCTTAGATCATCTTTGTGATATGCAGATGAAATATCGGTAGAAGTATATATGGACAACATCGTATCTATCTTTTTGATATGCGCTCTTACTGTGGCTGTGATGTCAGAGTTTTTGGCAGCATTGTCCTTTTGGTCGAGCGCTTTGCCTAGGGCATCGACATACGTTCTTTGTAAATTTCTACGGTAGATATCGATTGATTTTTTTGATTTCACTTCCGTAAAAATAGCATTGGTGAGATCGTCCATCATTTCTGTCAGCTTATATGCTTTGTCTCCATTTAGGGCTTCATTTTCTTGCATTCTAAGCAATCTATCTTTCATCAAGACTAGATTGAGCGTACGTTCTTGCAAACCTCTGATTCTTTCTGTATTGCCGTGTTCTTCTATTCTACTCAAGATGTTTTTGTCAGCAACCAAAAGTGGTGTTGTAAATAATTGATCATTTAGAAAACGTAGGGCATCTTTTTGCCTTGCCTTATCGGTATGGTAATAAACTGGGCTATTTTCGTCATATGTTTTGTAATATTCTGACACACCACCGATATTTGCAGTGACGTGGCCCATGTATCTATTAAATTGGCCGATAGCTGAATCATAAAACTCCTTTAACTCTTCAAATCCTTTGGTGTCCTCTCCCATCCATTTGACAAGATTGGGAACAATTCGCTGTAAGTTTTTAATACCATATTCTGATGCTTTAATCGAGTTATCTCCTATGTCTTCAGTTTGTGCAGTAGGGTCTGTAGGCAATCCTCGTTGACGTCCGAATCTATAAATCGGATTGTCAGCTTTTTCTTTTATCCAGTTATTTATTGTCGGTCTTTCAGATTCTGGTGTGGCATCTTTTATGAGTCTGTACCCATATTGGATAGACCAAATGTCATACAGTCCAATATCTGGCATAAGTCCCACAGCGCCATCTTCTGGTTGTGCCACGTAATTAAACCTAGCATAATCCATGATCGATGGAGCCGTACCCATCTTTTTTGTAAAATGTGGAGATCTCAAAGAATCCACTGCATAAGCCGAACTAGCGCCCATATTGTGTGGAAGTCCTAAGGTATGACCGACTTCGTGTGCTGCGACAAATCTTATCAATCTACCCATCACTTCTTCTCTTAGTTTTGGAGTACGTGCATCAGGATTGATGGCAGCTGTTTGGGTGACAAACCAAGTCCGCAATAAATTCATCACATTGTGATACCAAATAATATCACTTTCTATGATCTCTCCCGTACGTGGGTCATGAACATGTGGTCCCATCGCATTTTGGATGTCTGTACTCACATATCTGATCACTGAATATCTTACATCTTCAGGCGACCAATCAGGATCTTCTTCTTTGGTAGGTGGTAGTTTTGCCATGATGGCATTTTTAAAACCAGCTGCTTCGAATGCACCTTTCCAATCATTGACACCTTGCATAAGATATGGTTTCCATTTTTCGGGAGTGGCGGGATCTAAATAATAAACGATTGGTTTTACCGGTTCTACGAGTTCACCACGGAAATACTTTTCTCTATCTTCTGGTTTAGGTTCCAATTTCCACTTTGTGATTAATCTTTTTCTAGATGCCTTTTGATCATCAGAACTATAATCTGTCTGTTGGATAGAAAAATAGCTCACACGTGGATCAAAATATCTAGGTTGCATCTGGACTTCAGGAAGTAGCACCATATTTTGGGTCATCTCTACGGATAATGTTCCAGTAATCTGATTATCAGGAAGATTGCCACCTGTGTATGTGAGTACGTGTTTGACATAAATATTCTCAGGGAAAGATTTCATTTCTTGGATAAAACTCCTTTTTGAATCTACACTTCTTATTTCGAATGCCTTTTTTTGTTCCTTACCCATGGCACCTATCATTTCTACATCAGTATTAAACAATGCTTCTACGTCTATGATGTATCCTGTCGTGTCTTGATTGTAAGCCTGAATATCAAAAACCATGACCACAGGTTCAAAATTATTATTACGAACAGACTGATAAATTGGATCTTCAAAATTTGCAATGCTATTGTAGGAAACTGATCTCAAAAGAATCTTATCATCTTTTTTTTGCCATCTAATCACTTGTTGTGGTCTAGACTCGACACCTGCGCCACCGAAATTTAGATTTTTGACAAAACCAGAAATTCTGGATGTGATCAATATTTCTTTTTCAAAGATCTTATTAGATAGTTCAAAATAGTTTTTGTCCTTTACCTTATGTGTCGTGATCATTCCTTGAGATGTAACGGCATCTTTGGTGATGACGTCCTTATAGGCTTTGATTTTTTCATCCTTTTTCTTTGGCTCGGATGCTGCAGGTGTCTTGGCTTGTTCTGGCTTTTTCTTTTTCCAAAACTGAGCATTAGAAGTCAGTGGAATGAGAAAAAACATTAAAAACGCAATGATTAGATTGGATTTGAAATTCATATATTGATTTTGTGATTGAATCGACAAAATATAACAATTTGGAATAAATACAAATTCTTATCTTAAAAATCGTTTGAAGATGTCTGATAGGATAACTACTTCATAAAATGTTGATGTTGAGTCAAAAGTTAATTAGATGCTTTCTTCTTATATGAATTGCAAAATCTCTTCTTACATAATAGTAACCTTAATATCTGAAATCACATCCAATTTTTATCAAGTCTTTAAATGCTTCGTGAAAATCGGGCCTGCTTCAAAAATAAACTGTCATCTAAAACTATTTTAAATTCAATATCGTTAGTATATAGTATAAAAATTTGAAGATGAAAATATTAGTTGATATTCAAGACACAGATGCAGATTTTGCCATCAAAGTGCTAAATAGTCTTTCATTTGTTAAGAATGCAAAACCTATGAATACGTCTTCAGTTGGTTTGATGGAAGATTTAAAAGATGCTGCTCAACAAGTAAGACTACACAAACAAGTAAAAATTAAGTTAAAAACTGCACAAGAACTACTTAATGAGTTATAACATTATTCCTACCAATCGGTACGGATTTAAAGTAGGCTTTAAAATTTAAAAGCTTTAAGCAACTAAAATAACATTCCGTGCAAGGCGATTACTTTAAAAACAAAAGTCAAAAATATTATAAACTTATTACGCTTCATCCAGCATTGTGGTTCTATAAACGTGAAGCGGATATTAAATATCATACTTAATTTTTCAATTTCGCTTAATTTTCATTTTTTTATCACATGCTTTGCAGCAAATGAATACTTTAGATCGTTATCATAATAAATAATTAACTATGAGATATATAATATTGTCGATTTTGTTTATTTGTTTTGGTTTTCAATGCGATGAAGAATTTGAGTACAAAGGTG
>JBGSOH010000675.1:0-22368 GCA_041739205.1 Saprospiraceae bacterium | reverse complement strand
AGAGCCAAATATTTCTAATCCAGATCAATTAGATTCTGATAATGATACTGTAGGTGATCTTTGTGACAATTGCCTAACATTATCAAATCCAAACCAAGTAGACTGTAACAATAATGGTATAGGTGATATTTGTGAACCATTTCTAGACACAGATTGTGATGGTATCTATGATTCTGAAGATAATTGTCCAGGTATTTCAAATCATTATCAAATAGATCAAAACAACAATAATATCGGTGATGCTTGTGAAGATTTCCCTAAACTTGGTATAAATACACAAGACCCTAAAACTGAACTTCATCTATCAAATGGTTCTTTATTTATTGATAACCCAGAAAAAGGAATCATTTTAAAGGATTATCAAGGTAACTGTTTTATTATAAAAGTTGTAAACAGTTCATTGGCATTACAGCAGATTACTTGTCCGAATTAGATGAATAGCGCAGTCCAAAGTCCCGTCAGGGACAAGATATCGGTAGAAAAATATGTCAGAGTCTTATTGTGCCTTTAGGTACGAAATGTTTAAATAGCACAATTTTAATAATTAGTGAAATCAGCGAAAATTAGCGTAAAAATCTGAATTAATACAAAATCAAGCAATTGACCAATAGTCTTAAATACCCATCTCGACCTGAAATCTTACATACACATTTTCATCGCTTTCTGCATTTTGATAATCCAATTGGTCTAAGCTTGCCTCTAGCTGCACTTTGAATGCATGTTCCCAGAAATACTTGGTAAGTCCAATGGAATATTGTTTTTGCTCAGGTGAGACCAAAGCAATCTTTGCATTGGGATGGATAACTGAATATCGCCCGATAAGCTCAAAATTATTTTTAAATAGATAACTAGTTTGAAAATCTATACCATGACCTATATAAACTCGACTGATATCTCCATCTTCATTCATAGTAATTGGGTTAGAAGTGTTTCTGTTCATATAACTAGCCATAATACTGTATCCTTGGTACTTAAGAATGGCATCTGCAAATATGGACTGAAGATTTCTAGATTCATATAGTTCACTGCCCAATACGCCTGCTTGCCTTTTTGCTTTGTGGTTGTAGTGATAAGCTGCTGAAAGCATCAGTTTGGGTGTCTGTTCGCGAAATTGATCTCCTTCGAAGTATGCACCATTTTTACCGAATTTTCCAAAAGGAAGTATCTCTAATTTACTCGTATAGGCTAGTCCATTGTCTGGTGATTTGGTATAGTTTCTACCGTCGCCTGTTGTAATTGCAGATTTAAGATTCCAAGAAAATTGGTCTTTTTTCTCATGTAAATGATTGATAAAGAATCCAAAATCTCTGTCTATATTAAATCGAGCATTATTGATCGTCCTATCAGTCAGTTGTAAAGCACCACTTGAATTGACTCTTTGTCTATTTCCTGGCAATTTCGTCTGACCAAAACCAAAATTCCAATGTTTTGAAGCATTGTAATACACGATGGCATCCCGAATGATATTTAGATTTTCCCCATCTGTAATTTCACCTACGTCACCTGGTGCAAAAGATAATTGAATGACATATAAGAACCTTGGATCTCCCACGAACCCATCAAATCTCAAACGTAACCTTCTGATTTGACCATCAAATGCAGCTTCGTCATCTTCATTTTTAAAGTATGAAAATCTGCTTTGTATTCGGAATCTAATATTGAATTGGAATAAACTGTCAGGCGATGTTACTCCTAATCCTTTTCCAAAATTGTAATAAGGTAGATTGGATACATCTATAGTATTTCCCTTTTGGCAGAATAAACTTGAATAACTAACCACCAATAGGAAAATACTATAAATTAATTTGGTTTTCATTTTGTTTGTTTTGCTTTGTTGATTTATGTAGACTAATCTTTTAGCAGCCAGTATAATCCAAAACGCAACTTAGAGTCAAATTGTGGATGATCGACGGCATCAAAATTTATATCGTTTCTGAATCTCTGACTGAAGTTTTCTAACATCACAATAGCTCTAAAAGAAGAAACTCGTGCAATCAGATACAAATTGGCAGCAGGAAAAAATGGTAGATTGGTTTCTGTTTTTACATATTCCCCATACACTGGATGATATACTCCGCCTTTAAAATCATCTACCAACCTAACATCTAGTCCTATATTCAATTCCATCACTTTTTTAAAAGCGCTTCCTGCAAAATAAAATTGATGGGTAGAATAATAAGAAGGCATAGGATATAAATTATTACTAAAGAGCTGATAATGAAGTTGATTGTCTAAATGTAATTTCCAAACCCTAAAATTCTGTTTTACCCTAAAGTATGTATTTGACAACACTCCGTTAAATTGTTCTGGCTCAAAATTTAGATTCCAAGATACGGGATTATTGACAATATTCTGCACAAATCCTGCTTGAAATCCAATCTTTGGAATGTCCAAATCCGCATGTAAGATCGTACCAAAAGAAGGCGTAAAATTATTGGTGAAAATAATTTGGTCGTTCAGAACCAGTGTCTTTGCATTAAGAGACTGTTCACTTCTGAATATTTGAGCACCTGCAGTCAAAGTAGCAATTTTAGATACTTTGATATCTATTTTACCACTCAAATCAAAATTTCCTGCATTATTGAGTAATCCTAATTTAGCTGAAGTATTCATTTCCAAACCACTAAATATCGGTACCTTACCATCAAATCTGAGTGTTAAGTCTGTTCTATCGCTTGGAATATTACCATTTGTGATATTAAAATGATCGAATGTAAGACCTACACGACCTTGCACACCCGCTATTCGTTCACCATTTATAAAGAAAGAATTTCTGATTTGATTGATGGTAACATATCGTCTAATGCCACGTGTATCAATATTAAGATTGCCATAAAATGTGCTATCACTATTGGTATTCAGCGTATTATCACTAAATCTGTAGTAAGAAGGTTTATATTCAAAATCATTTCTGAGATAAACCCGCCACGTTTTGCTTTTGGCGTTATTTAATTTGAGATATTGCACTAATGCTAGAGTCCTTTCTTGTTGCCTAGTATTAGCATTGTTTAACTTGGTGAGAATACTCGCACGAAACTCATTATCTAATAAATCATTAATTGTTAAGACACCACCACTATTTTGCTCTTCATTTGCATTTTGAAGAAACACTAAAAAAGCGTTATATTTATCAGACTTACTTCTGTATCTGAAACCTATCCCAAAATTTGTAGATTTAGTTGCTTGGTTATTATAAATTCCTACTTGGCTGATACGATTATAGTTGAGACTGACAGAAAGTCCATCGCTAAAGTTTCGTGAAAATTCAGAACCTACATGTAGATTTTGCTGATTGGCTAATTGTGTGAAACTAAGTTCAGTAAGTGGCCTATTTTGTTCGTAAAATTTAAAGTTGTCTGTGGTGAGTTTGTAAATATCATATTGATCATAGCCTGTAGTAAACCCTGTATTAATAGCCGGTCTGTATCGGAGTGGGGAAGTGGCAGATCCTCTATTTCCTGTATTATATTGTTCGTTTCCGTCACGCCATATTTGATCACGATGTAGGAATTGTATATTGGCAGCGGTATCCACCATATTTGTTTTTTCAAAAATATTGTCAAGCAACACATACATATAAATAGTGGTGTCAGGACCAGTATCTTCTTCTTGCTGTTGCGGAGTTTGATTAGGATTTCCTTGTCCGAAATTAGGTCTTCCCGAATTATTAGGTGGGAACTGTCCGTAAACTTTGCTACTAAACAAGATCAAAAATAAAACTAATACCAAGTTAGGTAACTTAGACAATCTGAACGTGGTGATGTGTGTAGGTAAACTCAATCGTTTGACATGCTTGGTTAATAATGAATAACGATGCAAAATAAGGAAACATTGCCACAAGATCAAAACTAGTCTAAATTATGAAAACAATGAGTCTACAAATGCTTTACGATTGAATACCTGCAATTGATCCATACCTTCCCCAACTCCTATGTATTTGATAGGAATCTTAAATTGATCTGAGATGCCAAGTACTACGCCACCTTTAGCACTTCCGTCAAGTTTCGTCAATGCGATAGCTGTGACATTTGTTGCTGCTGTAAAGTGCTTAGCTTGTTCTATAGCGTTTTGACCTGTTGTGGCATCAAGTACAAGAAGGACTTCATGCGGTGCTTCAGGATACTTTTTTTCAATGGATCTTTTTATTTTAGTAAGTTCCTCCATAAGT
Organism: Saprospiraceae bacterium; assembly: GCA_041739205.1. Taxonomy (GTDB): domain Bacteria; phylum Bacteroidota; class Bacteroidia; order Chitinophagales; family Saprospiraceae; genus OLB9. Next base: position 18,200 of record JBGSOH010000675.1, on the reverse strand, counting down.
TGTATCTTGGTATGTAACCTTCCTGCGGTATCGATTATGGCGACATCCATGTTATTGTTTTGAGCGTATTGAACTGCCTCATAAGCAACAGCTGCTGGATCTGTATTCATACCTTTAGAATAAAAATCACTATTGCTTCTATCAGCCCAGATTTTCAGTTGGTCTACGGCAGCAGCTCTGAAAGTGTCTCCTGCTCCAAGTACTACTTTTTGCCCTTTTTTTCTATATTGATTAGCAATTTTACCTATGGTTGTTGTTTTGCCTACACCATTCACACCTACGACCATGATTACATAAGGATGCGCTCCCGATGGTATTTCAAAATCTTCAATATCCTGTGTATTATTTTCTGACAAAATATCAACTACTACGCTTTTAAGTATTTGGTTGAGTTCGTCAGTATTCAGATATTTGTCTTCAGCTACTTTTTTTTCTAACCTTTCTATTATTTTTACAGTAGTTTCAAGACCAACATCAGAAGAGATGAGGATATTTTCAAGTTCATCAAGAAACTCTAGGTCAACTCTTGATTTTCCCGCTACAGCTTTTGTAATTTGTGAAAAAAAGCTTTGTTTTGTTTTCTCCAACCCTTTATTCAGGTCTTCTTCTTTGTCTTTAGAGAAAAATTTCTTAAAAAAGCTCATAATATTAATTTAAATAGGATAAAAAACAATAGTAAATGAAAAGAGTAAAGTCTAGTGTAGAGACCTTTCGAGTAATAAACACAAAAAGGGCTTTTCTCCTTATCAGAAAGAAAAACCCTTTTATTAATCTTGAAATAACAGATTATTTATTCTCTTCAAAGAATTCTTTAACCTTATCCTTGTGGATAATAGATTCTTTGTATGAATATTTACCAGTTACTGGGTCTTTGACAGATTTAACCACTTTAACGTGATCTCTACCTGAACCTGCATTTGCTGCCCTTTGGGCTACTCTCGCGTTTTTCGATACTTTAGCCATTATTATTTAATTTCTTTGTGAAGTGTATATCTCTTTAATACAGCGTTGAATTTTTTAATCTCCAATCTGTCAGGATTATTCTTTCTATTCTTCTCCGTTACGTATCTTGACGTACCGCCCATTCCACTTGCTTTGTGTTCTGTACACTCAAGTATTATTTGGATTCTGTTACCCTTTGCTTTCTTTGCCATGGCTATCCTACGTTTTTACTTTATTATTATGTTAATTTTACGCCAGTTTTAACACCGGAATATTCCAATTCTTTCAAATAAGCATGGAGACCTTTTTTGTCTATGTTCTTTAATGCTTGTGAACAAATTTTCATGGTTACCCATTGACCTGTCTCAGGTATGAAAAATCTCTTTGTGAACAAATTAGGTAGAAACCTTCTATTCGTCTTCACATTTGAGTGAGATACTTTGTGCCCTTTCATGGGTCTTTTACCTGTTAATTGGCAAACTCTTGACATTTCGCTTTTTTTTAAATTTTAATGTACTAAAAGGCAAAAAACTTATATTTTATTACCTATTTTTAAGTTTTGTGACACCGGAAGGATTCGAACCTTCAACCGCCTGATTCGTAGTCAGGTACTCTATCCAGTTGAGCTACGGCGCCTCGGTACGTTTTACAACTTCCTATGTCTCTATCTATCAATGATTTACATCTTATTGATATAACAGCCTTCTACTGTTTTTTGAAATAGGCTGCAAAGATAATAGTTTTATTTGTTTCTGCAAAACATTTTTTTAAAATAAATATATAAATTATTCTAATATCAATTTAATTTATTCGTTTTTATATACCTAAACATTAGTTAATCTAATGATTGAATAGATTTTGTATGAACATTACCTAAAACCAGCGTTTATTTCTAAACCACATAATTAGTAGCAATGTGATCGCTATCATAAAGCCCCAAATGTAAAAATAACCATAATGCCACTTTAATTCTGGCATATTATCAAAGTTCATACCATACACTCCAACTATAAACGTCAACGGGATGAATACAGTAGAAATGATGGTCAACACTTTCATGATCCTGTTCATCTCATGACTAAGTGAATTGAGATACACATCTTTCAAACTCAAGTTGATCTCCCGATAAGTTTCTACTGTCTCTAACACTTGGATCGTGTGGTCGAGTACATCTTTGAAATATTTTTTAGTTTTTTCATCTATTAAATCACTTTCCATAGTAATGATTCTATTCAGCACATCACGAAGAGGATAGATATGTTTACGTAATTGCATAATATCCTTCTTGTTCTCTTGGATTTTTTCTAGATCTTGAGCTGTTGGATGATGCATGATGCCATCTTCTATTTCTTCGAGATAGTCACCCAGTTTTTCTAATATCTCAAAGTAATTGTCAACGGTAACGTCCAACATTCTATAAAAAAGATAATCTACTTCTTTTGTTCTTATGATGGAACCATCCGTATTTAACCTAGTTCTTATTTGATCAAACTGGTCACCAGGGATTTCTTGAAAGGATAAAACCGTTTTATCTAGTAGTATAAATGATAATTGTTCTTCATCTAGACATCGATTTTCTTCATTCCAATTTAATGATTTGAAAGTCATGAAAAGATATTTGGAGTCTTCTTCTACCTTTGGTCGTTGGAACACATTTAGAATATCTTCTTGAAATAAGGTGTGGATGCCATATTTATCACAAATCGATCGCACATAGCTTTCATCACTAATGCCATTGATATTTATCCATTCGTTTTTTGCAGTTGGTTTTCTTTCTATGGTTTCGCTAAGGTTTGGATGACTAGTCTCGCAAGAAGTTTCATCGTAGGAAATAATGTCAATAACGGGAATATCTATCTTATTTTTTCCTGTATAAATATGCGTTCCTGGTGGAAGACCTTTTTTACCTGAATGGTATTGCTTTTTATGTTTTTTTTTGTGTTCAGCTGCCATTTTGGTAAATTTATCTAGTTGCTACACCTGGATATAATGGATTTGGTGTTGTTTTATATGTTTTGTTGAGTGGTATATTGACGCCAATTTTGGAGATAGATGGCACCAAAATATCCCTATTGTAATTACTGGTCAAGTCATCACTTACATCAAAATCCAATAAATGTTGATCTACAAAAGCATCTATAACCGTGCTTAAATGACCGATAATCAAATAGATATAAGAATATTCCCTACCTTTTCTTGCGCCATCTCGTTGCAATTTGTATCTTGAAGCTAGCGGGTCTTTGTCACTTACAGCCGTTAAATATAAATCTTGGGCTATGTTGTATTGGTTTGTATTATAAATAAGGACATAGGTAAGACTTACGTCGATTCCAATAGCTATTGGTATTTTCCAATATTTCCTATTATAGGCTTGTCCACCTCCGGGTATTATAAGTGAATAAAAAGCCGCACGACCTGGTTTTCCTTTAAACAAAGAAAAGAAACCGTTTTTATTTATGATGGTGTCATTAGGATTGGTAGATGTGTCCGAGACCACAATTGATTGTTGGGTTCCAAGCGGATTATTGGATGCTGGACCTATCTGTGCACCAGATTTTATGATCCACAAACATAATAAAAAACTTATGATAACCCATATCTTCATATTACATGTAACGACAATGGTGATTTTTAATTATCCTTACGGAGGAAATCAACAATACTGTTTAAATGGTCATCGGAGGAAAATGAAATCGTAATCGACCCTTTTCCTGCATGATCTCGTTTGATATCTACTTTAGATCCCAAAGCGTGGCTGATTTCGTCTTTTATTTTTTTAATTTCGGCAGAATAAGCCTCAACAGGTTTTTGAGAAGTGTTATTACTTGGCTTCGAAGTGTTGAATGATTTAATCACTTGCTCCAAAGCTCTTACCGAAAGACCTTGATCTATAACATCTTTGTACACTTTGAGTTGCAGTGCTAAATTATCTATACCTGCAAGAGCTCTTGCGTGTCCCATACTTATTGCACCATCCTTGATAGATGATTGGATTTGGGCAGGAAGTTTTAATAAACGTACATAATTTGTAACAGTGCTTCTATCTTTTCCGACTCTGTCTGATAGCGCTTCATGGGTAAGATTGCATTCATCCATCAATCTTTGGTATGAAATTGCAATCTCTAGTGCATTCAAATCTGCTCTTTGGATATTTTCGACCAATGCCATTTCTAGCATTTCTTGGTCATTGGCTACTCTCACATAAGCAGGCACTTCTTTGATTCCTGCCATTTTGGAAGCTCTCAGTCTTCTTTCACCTGAGATGAGTTGGTATTTATTCCCACCCAAAGCTCTCACAGTGATAGGCTGGATAAGACCAGATATTTTTATAGATTTGGCCAAGTCCATAAGTTGGTCGGTATCAAACTCCGTACGTGGTTGGTATGGGTTGACTTCGATCATTTCTGGACTGATGAATGCAATACTATTGGTCAGTTCACGTACTAATTGGCTTCTTTCTGTAGGGCTATTGGTTTTTTCTATATTAGAAAGCAAGGATCTCAATCCTTTGGATACTTCGTTTCTTTTATTCATTTCTATACGATATTCTCAATTATCTAATACTTACTTCCTCATTGATGGAAATAAATTCGTTTGCCAAATTAAGGAAATTAATAGCTCCCTTACTACTAGCATCATATATTATTACTGGCTGACCCAATGATGGTGCTTCTCCAATTTTACTATTACGGTGTACAATGGTCTCGAATATTCTATCTGAAATAATATGTCTTATTTCTTCTATCACCATATTGGCCATTCTGAGACGTTGGTCGTACATCGACAAAATGACACCTTCTACCTGCAATTCAGGGTTGAGTGATTGTTGTACTAGATTAATGGTATCCTTTAATTTTCCAAATCCTTCTAATGAGAAAAACTCGCATTGTACAGGTACCAAGACACTATCAGCTGCGGCTAGTGCATTTAATGTAATCAAACCAAGTGAAGGCAAACAGTCAATAAAAATATAATCATAGTCATCTTTGATCTGATCCAAGGTGTTTTTCATTCGAAATTCACGATTTGTAGCATTTACCAACTCTATTTCTGCACCGACAAGGTCAATGGAAGAAGGTAATAAGTACAAATTTGGTGTATCTGTAGCTAAGATGGCCGTCCTTGGGTCTGCACTTTCTACAAGACATTCATAAGTTGTGATATTGATATCAGCTTCTTTAATGCCTACGCCAGATGTCGCATTTGCCTGTGGATCAGAGTCTACTAGCAATACTTTTTTCTCTAATACAGCAAGTGTAGCTGCTAAATTGATGGCCGTAGTTGTTTTGCCTACACCGCCTTTTTGATTTGCAATTGCAATGATTTTGCCCATTTGATATTATAATTCTATGGTCTGACCAATATTAAGTAAAATAAGTTCTTTTCCTGCATTATTGAATTCTGAGATAGCCGCTTCATGGTCTATTTTGATGTATCCAAATGTATCATAATGACATCCAATAACCTTCTCGCATTGTATAAAATCTGCCGCAATAACTGCATCTTCGTACCCCATCGTAAAGTTGTCACCAATAGGAAGTATGGCAACATTTAAAGTAGGGCACGTCAAAGGTATTAATTTTAAGTCGTAGGTTAAAGCTGTGTCACCTGCAAAATAAAAAGATTGTGTACCATCATAAATCACAAAACCGCCTGAAGCACCACCATAACTACCATCTGGTAACATGCTGGAATGCACAGCATTAACATACTTGACGGTGCCAAAATCAAACTTGTATTTACCACCAAGATTCATTGGGTGACCTTTTAATCCTTTGGTTTCGTACCATGATACAATCTCATAATTTGAGATGATAGTCGCACCTGTACGTTTTGCAATTGCTTCTGCATCTGCTACATGATCGCTATGACCATGAGATAACATAAGATAATCACATGCTAGGTCATCAATATTAATGTGTGATGCCAAAGCGTTCGGAGTGATCATTGGGTCGAATATCAGATTTTTACCATTAAATACTAGATGGAAAGAAGATTGACCAAGATATGTTAACGTCATGACTTATAAGTTATGTTAGTTATTACTAAAGACCTACACTAATTGATTATAAAATATAATTCTGTTAAAATAGAATTGACCAATTATTTATTGATATTGTCTACTAAATAAAAGAATTATTTTGCCTGAACTAAATATTGTCTTATTTAAGTGTACAAAAAATAGACCAAATTACACTTTAATCAGCCTGCAAAGGTACTTAATTTTCTTGAATAAATGATTAGCTGTATTTTCCTTTAAAGAATAGTTAACAATATATTTTGTCAAATGACTGAAAGGGTTGATATTTCCAATAATTATATTTTATAAACAGAATTTATGAACATTTTATATTTAATTAGGTTATTCGGACCTAAAGTAACAAGATGATCACAGTTATATCAGGAACAAATAGACCTGGCAGTAGGACAAAAATAGTAGCAGAATTATTTTTTGAATTATTAAAGGAATCTACTAGAGAAGAAATTAAATTTTTGGACCTAGTTGATATTAATATACCACTTTTGACAAATGAGATGTATGATAAAACGGGGCAACATCCTTATGTCACTGACATACAAGATAATATTTTGCTTCCTTCTAGACTTTGGGTTATCATTAGTCCAGAATACAATGGTAGTTATCCTGGTATATTGAAGTTGCTGATTGACGCCTTATCCATTAGACGATATAAAGAGACTTTTTCAGGTAAAAAAGCTGCTTTAGTAGGTGTCGCTACAGGTAGGGCAGGTAATTTCAGAGGTATGGAACACCTCACAGGTTTGCTTAATTATTTAAATATCCTTGTAATGCCTAATAAATTACCAATATCTTCTGTGGACCAATATCTTGATGCTGATAGAAAACTAGATGATAGTATTAAAAATCTACTTCGAAACCACGTAAACGATTTATTAGAATTTAATAAATTAGAAACTGTTCAGGATGCTAATGTGCAAATGATTAATATTTAATAAAGAGCTTTGATTTCATAGATTAGTTTAATGAAAATAAATGATACTTGTCTAGTTATCTTTTTTTTCTTTGGCTTCTTTAGCTTTTTTAGCATCCTTTTCCTTCTGCTCTTTCTCCTTTTTTAATTTTTTGGCAAGATCATCCTTTTTCTTTTGAGCTGCTTTTTCCTTTTTATTAAAATATCCCTTTAATAAAAAATTACTTTTGGCTGCTTCCATATTTTCATCCAGTCCTTTTGAACTACTTTTTAGGTTTTTGATGGTTTGGGTTAGGTTTTCGGCTATGCTTTCATCATTGATTAACCTTCCCAAAGTTCCTTCACCCTGGTTTATGTTTATGATGATTTCACTCAATTCTTCAGAAATAATTTCTGCATTTCCAGCAGTAATGGCAAGACTAGCTATAATTTCATCCGTTTCGATAGGTTCTGTAGAATTAACCACTTGTCGATTAGCTACAACCGTATTTGAGTCTGTACCAGGCGTAATAATTAACAATCTATCACCTATCAAACCTTCGGAACCAATTTGTGCTTTACTATCTGCCTTGATGTGTTGTTGTATTTCTTTTCTTATTTGCATTTGTACCATAACAGAAGTATCATTTGCAATTTTAATATCCGTAATAGTACCGACATTGATGCCCAGATATCTCACATTATTTCCAACTTGCAAACCACTTACATTAGAAAAAGTAGTGTTGAGTACAAACACTGGGTTAAATAGATTTTTTTGCTGGCCAATAAAAAAAACAGCCAACGCAAACAAAAGTAAACCAACAGCTATAAATAATCCTAACCTAACTTTAAATTTTTCTGAATGCTTATCCATACTTTAATTTTATTTAAAAAATGATTTAATTTCCTGATCATCTGATGATTCAAATGATGCTAAGTCTCCTTCTTTATACACAATTCCTTCTTTCAGCATAACAATTCTATCTGCCACAAAACGCACACAATTGATATCATGGGTAATAATGATAGATGAAGTTTTGTATTGTCTTTGTACATCTCTGATCAAGCCACTAATTTCGTCTGATGTCACTGGATCTAAACCAGTGGTAGGTTCATCATATAACATGATTTCAGGGTTTGTGACAATAGTTCTAGCCAAGCTTATTCTTTTGCGCTGACCACCAGATAATTGAGCAGGCATTTGTAATATGGCTTTTTCTAAACCAACATGACAAAGTGCTTCATTTGTCTTTTTATCTATTTCTTCTTGCGAAAACTTAGTAGGCGACCTAAGTAAAGGGAACTCTAGGTTTTGTTTTACATTCATAGAATCATACAATGCTCCACTTTGAAATAGAAAGCCTGTCCTTCGTCTAAGATTACTTAAAGCTTCGGGGTTCATATCTTTAATATGCTCATCAAAAACTGAGATATTCCCATCATTAAAATCCATTAAGCCGACAATACACTTTATAAGAACTGATTTTCCAGTCCCAGATTTACCTAGTATAACCAGATTTTCTCCTTCATAAACTTGTAAATTTATATCTTTAAGTACTTCAAGTTTTCCAAATGACTTTTTTAGATTTTTAATATCTATGACGACTTTTTTTGAAATACCACTTTTTACAGTTTGTGTTTTTTCTTCCATCATAACATCATATCTGTGATTTGAACAGCAATAACATCAACAATAATGACCAGTAAAGAAGAAAGAACCACGGCACTATTGGCTGCAACACCTACACTACTTGTTCCGCCACTTGCGTAATATCCTTTATAACATCCTACAATTCCTATCACAGCTCCAAAGAAAAATGTTTTGGTCACAGCAGGTAAAAAGTCAATGAATTCAATAGATGCAAAAGCTTGGGCAAAAAATAAAACTATGGTGACATCACCTTTAATATTGGCTCCTGCCCAACTTCCTAAAATGCCCATAATATCCGCATATAATACAAGTATTGGAATCATAAGTGTAGTGGCTAACACCCTTGTGACGACCAAATATCTCATTGGGTTGGTAGACGAAACTTCCATAGCATCTATTTGTTCGGTGACTTTCATAGCCCCTAATTCTGCCCCAATGCCTGATCCAATTTTGCCTGCACATATTAATGCCGTAATTACTGGACCCATTTCTCTTATTAAGGAAACGGTGACCATACCTGGCAACATGGTTACAGCACCAAAATCAACCAAAACAGGCCTAGATTGAATGGTAAGGACCAAACCCATGATCATTCCCGTAATAGAGACCAATGGGAGTGTTTTGTATCCTATCTGATAGCATTGAAAAAAAAACTCTTTAAACTCAAAACCTTTAGAGAATGTATGTTTGCCAATATTTAAGATAAATAGAAAAACATTGGACACATCCAAAAGAGCGTTCTTTATTTTTTCATTTAGGTTGATGAAAAAATCTGCAAGCGTTATGCTTTTAGTTGACAAATAATTATTGGAATTGTTGATGTTAATTGATTTTAATATTGAGAAAAGATATACTAATTATTTGAGAGATATTCTACTAAAATATGCTCTTGAAATAGATTGTAGTATGATTTGAATTCAGATGATGCAGTATAATATTATGATTTTAACGCCAATTCCTTAATTTTATTGTGATCAGATATAATGGACGCAAGTTGATGTTTTATGAGCGATATCTGGTCTTCATCTAGAAATTCTAAATACTTGCTTAATGCAATATAATAAGTTTCAATAGCAATTTCTCCACCCCAATCACAAGATTTGAGTATTGCTAATCGATCATTGCTATTAACTGCCAATTTCATGTCCATCCAAATCCTATAAGCTTTACCTAATATGGATGTCCCTTCCTCTGGCGATTGACCAAATTTTCTCAATTCACTAGACAATTCATTTTTACAAATTTGGCTCGTCTGAATAAGTGATGAAAACAAGGTTTTTAAATCTAAGTCATTTGTTTCCTCTGATGCTTTTAAGTATCCATCTATTCTATCATTATTAATTTCAATAAGCATGTTTAGCGTTTCGATGGTTTTTTGAGTATTCATTTTTATTTATTTTACGAGATGTTAATAAGAATCTATGGGACAATATCCTTTATTATTATTAATGGAAAAAAGGATAATCACGTAAAGGTAAGATGGAGTTACCATAAATGCATTACAGAATTTGCCGAATGATTTATAAGATTCACATGTAGTTTGTAGTTCCAGTAGAATAATCTATATCATCTTAGTTAGTAATAATATTTTATTGACTTATAGAATAAATCAATAGAATTAAAGCCATTACAGAAAAGCAAGGTTTTTTTTACAATCAAAAATACAGCAAAATCAAATTATTTCATGCCATCTAATTCCGCCCTGATTTCACCTTGCACTCTATTAACTCGTTGAATAGTAAGGCCTTCTTTATCTAGCATTTGATCAAATTCAAAGAAATTAGATTCGATTTTATGTTTAATCCTACTTGTATAATCAGAGAGTTTTTCAGTGACTTCATCTTTCATTTTGCCACGACCCTTTACAATCTCTTCTTCAAATTTACTAATAACTTTACTTCTATTCAAGCCCAAAGTCACGCCGGCAAACAAAACACCAACTGCAGTTAATACACCGCCAGTAATATCAAATACTGCACCTTGGGCCACTGCTGCTAAGATGACACCTACAATAGCCATGCCGCCACCAGCTGCAAGGTTTGGCGTCATTTTGGATGATTCAGATACCATATTTTCATCATAAAAATTTTCTGCTTTATTCATAAATTGATTAAAACTTTGCTGAAGATCCTTCAAAACATTGATCCGTCTTTCTGCAATGTCTGCAAAAATTTCATCATTATTTTTTAATATAGTTTCTGAATATCTGAGTTTATTATCAACGAGTTTGCCCATGGTTTGGATGTTTTCCGCCACATCGATTATGCCATTTTGTAACTTATCACGCAGAGAAGTATTCAGTTTTAATTCAAAATCTTTTGCTTGGGTGCTCAACCATTCTTTAAGACTACTTTCTTTTCCAAAAATAGAACTAAACGATCTTTTTACGACACTCATAAATGATAATCCATCTTCTAGATCACTTAGTTTTTGTCTTGTGATGTTATCATAAGAATCAAGTAAGTTTTCTGCCAAAACGTTAATTTGTTTTTCTGTTTTAATATGTTGCGTGTCAATTAATTCTCTAATCTCCGTACGGAATTTTACATCCAACTCATATTGTTTGACGCGGGTTTTCATACTTTCGTCCAATTTTAAGGAGATGGTAAGTAAGGTATTTATATTGTTTTGAAACTTGAGTTCAGGCGCTTTCCCACCCGTAATGTTGTCTCCGATATATTTTCTGATATCTTTAAAACCACTGATATCGTGATAATTTTCTTGTTCTAGTTTGGCAGAAACAGCAAATACATTTGGGTTTTCTATACCTTTTTTGATCGCATGTTCTACCACTCCATTATAGTTAATTCGCAAATCTGCTTCTGGCAATAAGTCCTTTTGCTGTAAGACAAAGATGATTTTTCGATGCCATTCTGCATTTATATAATCAAAAAATTCCCAAGAAGATTGTCTATATGGATTTTTTGCCTCAAAAACAAAGACAATTAAATCTGAATAAGGAATAAATTTTTCGGTGATTTCTTGATGATGTTCCACAATGGTATTTGTACCTGGCGTATCTACAATTGCGATTTCCTTCAGGATTTCTACAGGTTGGAATATTTTTTTTAGATAAGGATTGATGATTTCTATCTTCTCTTCATTTCCGTATACAATTTGCTGTATAGTATCAGTCATAGGAGAAGGCGCAACTTTGCAAATCTCACGATCAGTATCAAGTAGTGCATTGATAAAACTTGACTTTCCAGCTTTCACTTCTCCAACAATGACAAAAGTAAATGGTGCTTCTAGCTGATTTCTCAATTCACCGAGCGTGATTTCAAGTTTGTCGTGACCAACTTCTTTTGTGACATCAATAAGTTTATCTACTGAAATGGCGAGTTTACTTATTTTTTGATGCAGTGCGTCGTTGATATGGTTCATGCTTTTATACTTATTTTATGGAATACTTTGTTCAATTTTTCTTAAATATGAAATGGATTCTGGACCCATACAAAATAAAAGGTCTAAGATACTAAGATTTGGCGTAAATCCAAATTTATCTTCCCACACCTGAACATAAGACGAATGATCTTGCAGATCGTCCCATTTTTTGTTTCTTAAGTCAACTAAGTTGTCATATTGTGGCTCATAAGAATTTGAAGTAGAAATCGTTTTTGTTAGCTTTAGTTTGCTGAATATGAACGACATACATTCCATGTTGAAATCAAAAAGCATGCTGTGCTTTCGAGCAAATATTTTTTCTAAACCATCAAAATAAAATTCAAAATACGGACTTTTTCCATATGCAGATCTTAAGGTTTGTAAGTGGATATCGACCCAATTATCATCATAAGCTAGTTTTACTTCTGTAATTGGCATTTTATTATTTTTGCCTTTACAAAGTGGAATGGTCAATCTTAATACACCATTTGCAGTTAGGATGTCATATCTATTTCTAAAGCTTCTTTTCTGATAGTTTTCGTGTTTTTCTACGATGATTTCATCCTTATCCAAGTATAGTGCAAAAACACGAATGGGTCCAAATATTTGCGTTTCTTGAATGATGGAATTCACTTTTTATTACTTTTTTTGCTGAAATCGGCCACAAAGATAAAGAGAATACATTTGTAAAAACAATTTCTTTTTTGCGGACAAGATCTATTATTAAATTTAAGGAGCCACATAATCGGTAGATTTCTACACAAGTCACACCTATAAAATTAAAATATTATAATACCTTTGGACTTTCAAAAACATTAAAATCCAAATATTCATATCCAAACGTATATGATACTATAATCGATCAAAGTGAAAAACCCACAAACAGCCATACTCGTATTTAGTAGATCAGCCATTGCTGAGTCGAAACATAAACGACTTGCCCACACGCAAAGTCAGACGCAAGAATTGGCTGCACAAATGATCAAACACACTAAGTCCACAGTTAGTGCCACCGACTTACCTTTTTTTATCATCTCTGACGAACAACAACGAGGTCAAAGCTTTGGGGAAAAGATGGCCAATGCGTTTCAAGATGTATTTGCTCAAGGATTTAATAATGTAATAGCTGTCGGAAATGATTGCATTTCTTTAAGTGCGCTTGATATTATTTATGCTGCTGATGTTTTGCAAAAAAGCAAAGCGGTCATTGGACCTACACTTGATGGTGGTGCATATCTAATTGGAGTAACACAAAATTCATTTGATTACGAAACATTTAAGAACTTAGCTTGGCAGTCATCGGCTACTTTTGAACAATTATTTGAATACTTTAACCTGTTTTTGACTATACCAACAATATTAAATTACAAGGCAGATGTTGATTGTATTTCTGATTGGAATTTAGCACTTCAAAGTGTGAGTTTACAATTTAAAACTAGAATTCTCGCTATATTAAAAAATACAGAATCACTTCACTCGAAGTTTGAACTCATTTATAATAATAGCTACTTAGAACTACCTTCATCTCTTCGAGCGCCACCCATATTTCAATAAGATTTTGCTCCTTTTAGGGTAAATCATTCCTTTCGTAAAGCATGGTAATTCAATGCTTTAAGATCATTTTTTATTCATCATAATCTTTTGAAATTTATGGACAAGAAATATTTATACATATTTTCTTTAAAAAATTGGTTAGTTATTTTTTTTCTTTTTCTAACCAATTTAATCTTTTCACAGCGAGAAATATCAGGGACAATCTTTGATGCCGAATCGAAACAAACCATTATAGGAGCAAATATTTCTGCCATGGTCAATGGAAGAGAAGTGGGCACGATAAGCGATATTGAAGGAAAATTTATACTAAAAGTAGGCCAAGAAACCAAAGAGATAACTATTTCTTCAGTTGGTTACAAGAGCCAATCAATCGGCATTGTCAATGTCAACTATATAGATGTGCAATTAGTAGTTGGTGTACTTTTTGACGAAGTAGTGGTCACAGCATTGGGTCTTGAAAGGCAGTCGAAAAGCCTTGGTTATACCGTACAACAACTTTCTGGTGCGGAATTAAATAAAGTCAAATCTACCAATTTTCTGGATAACCTTGCAGGAAAAGTAGCTGGTGTAGTGATCACCTCTGGTTCATCAGGAGTAGGATCTTCAACAAAGATAAATATCCGTGGAGAATCGTCTTTTACTAATACCAATCCACTGTTTATCGTAGATGGGATTCCTATCAATAATAATACGGTGGTGAATAGTACTAATGATGATGCCAATGGATTTATGGAAGTGGATTTTGGCAATGGCGCCATGGAAATCAATCAAGACGATATAGAATCTATGTCTGTACTAAAAGGTCCTGCAGCAGCAGCTCTTTATGGTGCTAGAGCTTCTAATGGAGCGATAGTAATCAAAACAAAAACAGGTGCAAAATCCAAAGGTATTGGCATTAGCTATAACACTACTTTTATGACTGAAAGTCCATTCCAATTGCCACAGTTCCAAAACAAATATGGTCTTGGAAATAGTGGGAAATACGCCTATAAAAACGGACTTGGAGCAGGTGTAAACGATAACATTACCTACAGTTTTGGACCTGAATTAGGCATCGGTCTTGAAATTCCACAGTATGATAGTCCAGTTACTTTGCCTGACGGTAGGGTAGTGCGTGCAGGTGATGTTGCCATTCATGGTGGTGCGCAGATTACACCGACACCTTTTGTAGCGTATCCAAATAATTTAAGTGACTTTTATGGAACAGGTAGCACATTTATTAATAACCTAGCATTAACAGCAGGAAATGAAAAAGGAAATATCCGCCTTTCATTGACCAATTTGGATAGTAAATCTTACATTCCTGGGGTAGATCTGAAGAGAAAGACAATAGCTGTCGCTATGAATTTCAACCCAATTTCAAAATTAAAAATTTCGTCAAATATCAATTACATTCATTCGGCAAGTAAAAATCGACCTGCGACAAAATATGGCTCTGAAAATATCAATTATGCCTTAGTAGCATGGTTTGGAAGGTCTAATAATATCGAACCACTCAAAGATTATTGGCAGCCAGGATTAGAAAATGTACAGCAGTTTTCTTACAATTATACGTTTTTTGACAATCCATATTTTACTCTATTTGAAAATAGAAATGGCTTCGGAAGGGATCGCGTATTTGGAAATATAAGCGCTAGATATGAGTTGACAGATTCTTGGTCAGTCGCTCTTCGTAGTGGAATGGATTATCAAAACGAAGACAGAACTTTTATCCGTGCATTCAGTAGCAATCGTTTCAAAAATGGTGCTTATGCCGAACAAAATGTTTTTTATCGTGAAGTAAATACCGACTTTTTGATAAATTACACCAAAACGATTGGCGATTTTAGCATCGATTTTTCAGCAGGAGGAAATAGAATGGATCAAAAAGCATCCATTGATCAATTGCAAGCATCGATCTTAGCGCAACCTGGCGTGTATTCCTTTTCAAATGCCGCTGCGCCATTAGAATATTTTGTCAATGTCGCCAATAAACGTATCAATAGTTTGTACAGTGTTGCGAAATTTGGATTCAAAGACTACTTATTTGTTGATGTCACAGGGAGAAATGATTGGTCGAGTGCTTTGGCGACAGCCACGTCTTCTGCCAATACTTCGTTTTTTTACCCATCTGTTTCCGCAGGTTTGGTGGTTTCCAATATAATGACTTTGCCGAGAAATATTTCTTTTATGAAGGTTAGAGCAAGTCTTGCAAATGTGGGTAACGATACCAATCCTTTCCAGACAAATGGCGCTTTTGTGGCTCGTACTCCCGTCAATGGTCAGCCAACATTTAGCGATCAAAATAGCCTTCCGAATGCCAACCTTAAACCTGAAAGTATCACTTCTCTAGAGTTTGGTGCTGATGTTCGTTTTTTTGATGATAGGCTGAAGTTTGATGTGACTTATTTTAATTCACTTAACAAAAATCAAATCATTTCTTTGCCAATTTCAAATACTTCTGGTTATACGCAACAAAACATAAATGGTGGTGCTATCAGTAGTAAAGGTTGGGAAGTTATAGCTGAAGTTACTCCGATAAGAACATCTAAGTTCTCTTGGACAGCAGCAGCAAATTTTTCTACTTTCCGCAATATAGCCGAGTCATTGCCCCAATCTGCCAAGACTATCACACTAGCGTACAATAGTATTTATGATAATCTAAATCAAACGATTTGGTATCAAGTGCAAGAAGGTGGCAGATTGGGTGATATGTGGGGAACAGGTTATAAAAAGAATGAAAATGGAGAATTTATCGTAGGTGCAAATGGAAGCTATATCGCTGATAATACTTTAAAAAACCTAGGTAATTATAATCCAGATTTTATGATAGGACTGAATAATGCTTTTATTTTTGGAGATTTTGGATTTTCGTTTTTGCTAGATTGGAGACATGGTGGCAAAGTTATTTCTCGTACACTTGCTCTCGCAGCAGTTGGTGGTCAACTCATAGAAACCGAAAATCGGCCAGCAGAAGGTATCGTCGCTCCAGGTGTGGTCAATACAGGTTCTGCAGAAAATCCAGTTTATGTGCCGAATACGCTAGCCATTCCGGCAGAAACCTATTATCGTATGTATTATGATCGCAATCATGAAGAAAACAATACTTACGATGCATCATATTTGAAACTCCGTGAAGTGCAAATTTCTTATCAATTACCTAATAAAGTATTGAAAAAAAAGGTAGAGAGCATTGAGATTTCAATTGTAGGTAGGAATCTGTACGCTTTTAGTAAGATACCACATTTTGATCCTGAACAATTTGGTTTTCAAGGTCAAAAACTAGTTTCTGGTGTGGAAGATATGTCTTATCCTACGACTAGAAGTATTGGTATGAAGTTGGGCGTAACTTTTTAATTCTTGGTGTCCATAAGAGGATATTTAAGTATTAAGGTTGTAACAAGTAAGAAACGGGGCGTCCCTTTAGGGAATGAGGGTAGAATGTATAAATTTTATCCTTTTTTTACCCCCGACCCCTAAAGGGGAGTTATGACATTCAAAAGAATCTTTCGTTTTTTTATTCGCAAATTTACTCAAATACAAAAATATATAATGAACAATACATATAAAATAATCATTGCTTTATCTTTTTCACTTCTGATCAGCTGTACGAAGGATTTCGAAGATATCAATGTCAATCCCAATACAGCTGTCGATGTGCAGCCAGAGTTTTTGCTCCGAAAAGTGCTATATGATTACACAGAACAAATGTCTTATGAAGGATTTGTGGCAGGCAATTTATTAGGTCAATATTTTACGGCCATCGATTTTAATCTTTTTGATCGCCATAGTCTTTCTGAACCACAATACGGTGGTAAACCTTGGAATTTTATGTACGAAAATCTGAGAGATAATGAAATATTACTTGCCAAATCAAGAAGTAATCTTGCAGCTACTGTTTATGAAGGTCCTGCCTTGATTTACAAAGCATATGTAAGCGCCGCGCTAACAGATTTATTTGGTGATGTGCCGTATTCCGAAGCATTCCAAGGGAAGTCAGGCATCGTAACGCCTACATATGACAATCAAAAAGACATTTATTTAGCAGAAGACGGCATTATAGATAATCTTGAAAAAGGAATTACTGCGATTGACGCTTACAAAGGTGCTATTCCGCTTCAAGGAGATATTGTTTTTAATGGAGATTTAAGTAAGTGGAAAAAACTAGCCAATTCATTGAAATTTAAAGCTTTGATGCGTATTTCAGGTAAGGAAGATGTCAAAGCAGCTTTGCAGAAAATCGTAGATGAAGACAGTTTTATCAAAAATCCATCAGAAAATGCAGTCTTCGCTTTTACACAAAGTCCGCCTAATAATTTTAGACTTTCGACAGCAAAAGTAGGTGATTATAACTTGTTTATTATGTCCGAAACTATTGATTCGATCATGAAAGCATTTGATGATCCAAGGAAAACCAAATATTTCAGGCCTACAGCAGCCGACCCAAATGTTTACCGTGGACTGCGAAACGGGCCTGATGCATCACAGCTTTCGATTACTACGAGTCAGTATTCGTTGACAGGAAAAATATTTAGAGAAGAAGCAGGAAGTTTGAGAGCAAATATTATGACATCTTGGGAAATGAATTTTCTTTTGGCAGAAGCGGCCGAAAGGAGTTTGATCACAGGAAATGCCCAAACATATTATGAAACTGGCATAAATCAAGCTTTTAGTTATTGGAATGTGGAGATGCCCGCAAATTATTTGACCCATGAAAAAGTGGGTTATAAAATTGATGGCAATAACCCAATCGAACAAAT
>JBGSOH010000672.1:0-2388 GCA_041739205.1 Saprospiraceae bacterium | reverse complement strand
TTCATTCGCTTGAGAATGGATGAGATAATCATAATCGTATCCATTTTGGTCTGTTATCTTTAATAACTCTTCAAATTTATTGACTTTTTTGCCTTCGAAATGAAAGAATGAAGATTTATTAACCAACTTAATCTCCCCATTATAGGATGCAGTCAGACCGACAACTGGTTTTTCATTTTCATCCGCTACTTCTATGACCAATTCGCTTTCGTCGATGATGTACCTAGGATCATTTTTTATGGTTGTCGTTGTCGTATCATTTTCATCTTTAAAACATGATAAAGCAGACAGTATGAGGATTAGATAAGTATATTTTTTGAGCATTTTGGTACTTTATATTTAGCGTAAAAATTTAAATGAATTTGTATTCATGACAAATTACAATATAAAGAGAAAAATAATCATAGTTTCGCTACAAAATGATGTAGTTTATTTTAAATTAGGTAGTTTTATCATTCACTATAGTTAATTTTTATGTGGCACGATAACCAAATAAATGACGGTCGAACGGCGTGAGCAACACTCAAACATAATGTTGTTAATTACTAGATTTAAAGTAAAAGAAAAGAATAGCAGTGGTCAACAACATGATGTTTATGCTAAGAGTCAAATCAAATGCACAAACCTATGAAGTTAGGTGTAGAAAGACTTACATCTGTAGCGATAGCCAGATTATTTATGCTTACAGGTTACATTAAAAAAATAAGGTGTTTTGTGTATACTAAGTATGGACTAAAAAGCTATATTTGTGATGTTTAAAGTGTGTTAGAGCGTTATAAAATTTTTAAACAACTCTATGGTTTCTGCAAATTAGTTAATGATTTCAAAAAAAAATAATTATGAATAAATACATATTTTTAATAATCTTATTGTTTGCACTTGTGCAAGGATTTTCTCAATCTATTTCACTTGAGTGGATTACATTGATTGAAGGAGGTAGATCAGCAATCACAGGATCCTATATTAGAGAGAATGGGAATGTATTAGTAAGGGGATTTTATCAAGAATACCTAGCGGTAGAGACCGATACAATAATTAGTGAGAGCGATGCGATTCAAGATAGCTATTTAATAGAATTAGATAGTAAGGGTGAATACAATTGGAGTGAGCGATTTGCTTATACAACTGGTGAGGTATATCATAAAATAGCTAGTTACAAAAATCAGATTTATAATCAAGGTAAATTAGTGGCGGGTACGACTCCTTTCAATGGCGTAAATTTTGATTCCTTGAATGTAGGGCAGAATGATAAGATATATGCTACCCCTGGCTATGACCTTAGCATTGATGGAGAAGGAAATCTATATGTCACAGGATATTTTAGTAATACAGTAGATTTTGAACCCGGTCCTAATCAAACTATTTTGACTGCTCTAAACAGTATAGATGCCTGCGTCGCAAAATATGACAGCGAAAGAAATCTTATTTGGGCAAGAAGTTTTCCAGGACGTTCAGCGGAAGAAGGAACAGTTGTTACAAGTGACATAAACCAAAATGTATATATGGCAGCAAACTTCAGAGACTCCATAGATATTGATCTTGATACTGATGGATTTGAATTGCCAAATAGCAATAGTCAAGACGATAGTTATTATTTGACCAAGTTCACTCCCAATGGAGCTTTAAAATGGTATAAGCCATTAAATGGAGTTGGTAGGAATACAATCAGCTCGATTGCAGTTGATAAAGATCATGAAATTACAATTGTAGGTGGTTTCAGAGATGAATTCATTTATGAAATAGATGGAGACATTGATACTTTGCATAGTAAAGGTCAAGAAGACATCTATGTGGCAAGGCTTGATTCAATGGGCAATTTTATTTGGATAAACCATATTGGGGGAAAAGATGATCAATATGGCTTGTCAACTATCATAAATAAGCAAGGATATATTTTCGTTTTAGGAAGTTTTTATGGGCCTGTTTCTTTTAATCCTTATGTTGATAATATGACGGTTAGCAAAGGTTTTTCTGATAGCTTCATTCTTATTTATGATAAAAATGGTAATTACATAACTCATTATACTTATGGAGGAATAGGGTTTGATTGGGCAAGATCAATACACTTTGACAAAGATGATAATCTTATTTTGATAAGTAGCGTTGGGGGAGAATTAGATGCTGATTTAGGGTTAGGAGAGTATATAGTATCCCCAACTGGATTTGGGATGTCTTTTATTTCCAAATATACTTACTGTTTACCTTCTACGAATCAAGAATACTTTTCTATTTGCGAAGGAGAAGAATTAATAGTAAATGGTATTGCATATAATGCAGAAGGAGTCTATACGCAAACATTAGTAGATCAGCATCAATGTGATTCAACAATTATCATCAATCTCACCGTTAGTGAGTCTTACAGAGACACCATAATTGCAAGTGTATGTG
>JBGSOH010000622.1:0-11616 GCA_041739205.1 Saprospiraceae bacterium | reverse complement strand
GATGGAAATGATAAAGCGTACAGACATCCATTTGTATATCTTGTAGAAGCCGCCGATGACATTTGTTATAGAATCGTAGATATGGAAGATGCACACCGCATAGGTATCTTGTCTACAGCAGAAATAGAAAATGCCTTCCTTTCTCTGATTGGTGAGCTGAGCAATAGTACCGATAGCGTATCACGAACCAAAGATGTGCTAGAAAAAATAGGTGACAACAACGAAGCAATCTCCTACCTTAGGGCAAAATGTATCAATGGTCTTGTCAACCGAGCAGCTGATGTATTTTTTGAAAACATGGATGCTATTTTAAAAGGCACTTTCAACAGCACTTTGGTAGATATGGTGGAAAAGTCTTGTCCCTACTTAAAGACAATCAATGACATATCTATCTCCAAAATTTACAACCATCCGTCAGTCATCGAAGTAGAACTAGCTGGATATAATGTCATGTCAGAAATCTTGTCAGTGTTTGTCACAGCCGTGTTGCACGAAGATAGGACTCCGTTGGAGAAGAAATGTCTACATCTCATACCTGCACAATACAACCTAAGTAAAGACGAAGTGAGTCCTTATGAAAAGACCATGGGCGTTTTAGATTTCGTATCGGGTATGACAGATGGATATGCCACAGAATTATACCGAAAAATGAAAGGAATAGACATACCTTCACATAAATAAAGCTGAGAAAACATGAAGAACTTACTTTTTATACTTCTCTTTTATGCTACTTTTACTTTTGCACAGACGGATACGATTAAATTGAAGAATCCAGGATTTGAAGGGCGACCTATGCGAGGAGGTGAAAGAGGTTGGTCCATTAAAGGATGGACAGATTGTGGTAAAATTAACTTCCCTTATGAGACACCACCCGATATTCATCCACAAGACTTTTGGCAAGTAAAAATATCGGCAAAAGAAGACAAAACTTATATAGGATTAGTAGTCAGAGATAATGAAACCTATGAAGGTCTAAGACAACAATTGCCATCACCACTTCTTGCAAATCAAAGTTATAATATGACTTTATGGATGGCACATTCTGAAAAATATATAAGTAAATCTAGGTTGACTTATAAAGAACAAAATTACCAAGCTCCATCCTTTTTGATCATAGCTTCTATTGATAAAAAATGTGTTGTAAAAGACATTCTATATCAATCCCCTATAGTTGACCACACAGAATGGAAACAATTCAGCATAAAAATATCACCAATAAATGATGTTAACCATCTTATGTTTATGGTATTTTCCAATGATGAAAAACCCAACGGACACATCTTACTTGATGGTCTTTCAGATATTACTTTGATAAAATAGAATTTTTATAAGTCCCAATTTATTTATCAAAGGAATAATATTTTACAAAAACGCACATTATTCTATAGTAACGATTAGTTTTGTCTTATGGAAGATAAAATTAACAACATCCACGATAAATTTGTCAGGGAATCTTTTTCGGACATTGAAAGAGCTCAAGCGTTTTTTGAAAAAATGTTGCCTACTGTATTAATCAAACAACTAGATTTCAATACCTTAAAAGATACGAAGGAATCGTATATTGACAAAGAACTGAGTGAGTATTTTTCAGACCTTGTTTTTGAAGTATCATTGATTGGTAGCCCTGAGACAAAAACAGATGTAGTCATGCTTTTTGAACATAAAAGCACACCCGACAAACATGTATTAATACAAGTTGGTTACTACATGTTTGCCCATTATTTCAAATGTGTACGTCAACGCAAAAAGATGAAAGTCATCATTCCCGTCATCTACTATCAAGGACAAAAGAAGTGGACAGCGCCACAACCAATAGATTTATTTGCTGGATATCCTGACGCGATAAAGCAGTACATACCCAATTTGAATCACGTATTTATAGCACTCCATTCAATTCCAGAGTCGGATCTATTATCCATCAGAAATACATTAATGGCCACCGCATTGGTAGCCCAAAAATGGCGATTCAATCCAATAAAGCTTGCTGATGATTTGATGAAAATTCTGTCGATATTTGAAGACAAGGATTACGACTGGAACTTTTTGGAGATGACCTTCGTTTACATAAATAATGTCTCAGAATTAGAAACGGAAGACGTAAAAAAAATAATCAGCTCAATACCACCGAAAATAAAAGAAAATATCATGACAACTTATTCTAAAATAAAAGAAGAAGGAAGACAAGAAGGCGAGCAAACTGGTATCCAAAAAGGTGAGTACAAAAAACAAATTGAAGTCGTTCTTAATTGTTTTGATAATAAATTACCTATTCCATTGATTGCAAATATCACCCAACTAAGCGAAGAAGATGTGATAAAAATCTTGAAAGAGCATAAAAAAACGTAAAGATAGTTTTGTTTTGTAACCAACTAGATGAAAGAAAAGACTATTTGTGTTCATATAAACGCTGTTCTTTTAGAAGGGTATAATCAAAAAACAACATAGGATAAAGACACACATTGTTATCCCACAACAAATTGCTATGACTTCAATTCTTAATACGGTATTGGCAAAAAGTTTATATGAAAATGTATAAACTCTGCATTGAGTGAAAAGACAATACTAAAATTCTTTTTATCAAATTCAAATTAAGAAAAACTAGATTATCGACTTCTTCTATTGAAACTAATGTATATTTATCAAAACAAATTGATATTTTTTATCACTTATTCAAAATCTATTTATACTTTAGACCCAATTTTCAACAATCATATCAAAGTCGCATGATGCATTTTTATAAGTCTTTAGTAATCACACTATTATTCATTGGTTTTCAGGGTTGTAATAAAAAAGAAGCACAAACCATCAAGGAGCGCCCCATAGATCATTGGGTATTCAGGTCCGTCTTAGATTGGAATCCACGTATGGTGACCCTTGCACTTTCTGATGATGTTTGGGCATCTTATCATGCGGAGACAGGCGCTTTATACAAAGTTTGGAAGGGTACTGTATATTTTGATGGGGCGGTTTATACAACAGCACATGGTCCACAACCTATCTCCATTGGCAATAGCTACTTAGAAAATAAATATAAAAATCCTTGGTTTGTATTGAAAGGTACTGACACCATACAGACAAAATTTGACTACAAAGGTCATAGGTTTGTAAATGGCAAAGCAGAGCTTATGTACCAATTGAGTAGTGATCAATTGCCTAAGCCAATCGCAATATATGAAGAAGTAGAAGCTTCTAAAACAGACCTCGGTTCACCAGTTTTTGAGCGTAATTTCACAACCAACAATGTACCCGAAGGTATGACTGTTTCCCACAGCTTTAATGCTAGTTCTATCGTTTTACCTAGTGATATTGATACAGATGGTAAACTTCAGATAGTAGAACAAAAGGATGCAGACTATGATAATATCAAAGCGATAACCATTGACGGTGTCTTGGGGCTCAACAGTAATGGCAAGACCAAAATGAATATTCTTTTCTTAACTACACCAACTATTCCCAATAAAAATGTGGCAGGTGGTGAAGACGCTGAAGAAGAAAAAGAAAACCCAGGAGGTCTTCCAGAAGGTCTAAAATTAATAGCGAAAAGTGATTGTAAAACTTGTCACAACAAAAACTTACAAACCATCGGACCAGCATATACTGCCATTGCCCAAAAATATAAAAACACGCCTGAAAATATATCTATGTTGGTGGGTAAAGTTATCAAAGGTGGATCAGGCGTTTGGGGAGAACAGGTGATGACACCACATGCAGATTTGCCAGAAGAAGATGTTACAGAGATGGTCACATATATCATGTCATTAGACAAAGATGATGAAGGAGAACCTGTGGACGAAAAAGCAACAGCTTTACTTACGCTAGACCCAGCGCCTAATATCGAAGAGAAAGATCTATTACCAGGAATCGTTGTAAAAGCTTATGGCATTGGCAATAATTCCCAAGTCCTTCCAAAAATAAGCGATACCCAAAAACCAAAATTTGCCGGAGTCTTGCCTAAACTAGATAATGTCTCGGGAGGCGATTTTAAAGAATTAGAAAATAATTTTGCCCTGATAAATACAGGATTTGTTAAGATAGATACGGCTGGTACTTACACTTTTCACATATGGAGCGATGATGGGTCTAAATTGTATATCAATGACAAACAAGTTATAGACAATGACGGACTTCATGGTGCAGAATATGGAGAAGTAAGCATTGAGATGAAAAAAGGTTATTATCCTTTCCGATTAGAATATTTTAATGGAAGTGGTGGTAGATTCCTTTCTTTCAATTGGAAAAAACCTAGCGATAAAGATTTCGTAGTCATTCCAAATCTAAACTTTGCATATAAAAATGATCAATTAGAACTTTTAAGAAAATATAGCCTACCTATGGCCAATATCTCTAAAATTCCAGGTGATCAATATGCACTTCAGGATGTACATCCGTCTTTTGATCTATTCCAAGCAAGACCTGATGGCTTCAAACCCAAAGTAGGTGGCATGGATTTCAAATCTGATGGTCGTTTGATCGTTAGTACTTGGGATGCAGCTGGATCTGTTTATGTCATTGACAATGCTGCAAGTGGCGATACTACCCAGATGAAAGCAAAAAGAATAGCTTTCGGTCTAGCAGAACCACTAGGTGTAAAAGTAGTCAATGACACCATCTACGTCATGCAAAAACATGAAATCACTCGATTGATAGATACTAATGGAGATGACATCATCGATGAATACCAAACCTTGTGTGATGACTGGAAAGTATCTTCCAATTTTCATGAATTTGGTTTTGGTCTCGCTTATAAAGATGGTTTCTTTTATGCAACACTTGCCACTGCGATCAATCCTGGTGGGGCAAGCACACAACCACAAATTCCCGATAGAGGCAAAGTGGTAAAAGTCAACAAAAATACAGGAGCGATGACATTTATTGCATCAGGACTTCGTACGCCTAATGGTATTGGGATTGGATATAGAGGAGATCTTTTTGTAGCGGATAATCAAGGAGATTGGCTACCATCATCCAAAATCGTACATGTACAAGAAGGCGCTTGGTTTGGGTCTAGATCTGTAGATCGAGAAGGTACCAAAGATAAAAAAGAAAATCTTCCTTTAGTTTGGCTACCACAAGACGAGATTGGAAACTCTCCTAGTACACCACTTGCATTAGATTTAGGACCTTACAAAGGACAAATGATACATGGCGAAGTCACTCATGGTGGTATTAAGAGGGTATTTGTAGAAGAGATTAATGGTCAGTTGCAAGGATGTGTCTTTAGATTCATCCAAGGACTTGAAGCAGGTGTCAATAGAATAGCTTGGGGACCGAATGGTGATCTTTATGCGGGTGGCATTGGTAATCCAGGTAATTGGGGACATTCTGGGAAGTTGCATTATGGCTTACAAAGATTGGTTTTTAATGATAAACCTACATTCGAAATGCTTGCAGTCAAGGCCAAAGCCAATGGCATGGAAATAGAGTTTACAGAGCCCCTACAAGATGGTGATGGGTGGAATGCATCACATTACGAAGTAAAACAATGGTATTACAAGCCAACGATCGATTATGGTGGACCAAAACTAGACGAGAAAAAAATGACTGTCAAATCTGTCACAGTTTCTGATGATCGTAAAAAAGTATTCCTAGAATTTGATGGTCAGAAGGATAATCATATGATCTATATACGTCTTAAAAAACATTTCATCAGTGATGCAGGCAGATCTCTTTGGAGTACAGAAGCATGGTACACAATGAATCAAGTACCTAAAAACGATAAAGGCATTTCTAAAAAATCGCCATTTACGTATGTTGACAATACATTATCTCCTTCCGAACAAAAGGCTGGTTGGAAATTACTTTTTGATGGTAAATCATTAAATGGATGGCGCAATTTCCGCAAAAAAACCATCGGTAAAGGATGGATCATTAATGAAAATGCTATTCATCTAGATGCAAAACCAAATAAAGATGGCCACTGGCAAGCAGTAGATGGTGGAGACATTATCACTGACAAGGCTTATGAAAATTATGAATTTGTATACGAATGGAAAATCGGAAACTGCGGGAATAGTGGTGTCATCTTTAATGTAGTAGAAAGCGATAAATACGACTATGTTTGGCAGACAGGTCCAGAGATGCAAGTTTTGGACAATACTTGTCACCCTGATGCTAAGTTTGTGACACACAGAGCTGGTGATTTGTATGATATGATAGAATGTAAATATCCAGTAGTGAAGCCTGCAGGAGAGTGGAACGAAGCACGTATTAAGAGCAATAAAGGTCAGGTAGAATTTTGGCTCAATGGTGTCAATGTGGTAAATTTTACTATGCATGATGATATGTGGGCAAAAATGGTGGCTAAAAGTAAGTTTAAAGAAATGCCGGATTTTGGTAAATCGAAGTCAGGTCATTTATCGCTCCAAGACCATGGCGACAAAGTATGGTACAAAAATTTAAAAATCAGAGAATTGTAATCAAAATCAAAACAGAACAAAGATGAACAGATCCATTCAAATCCAATTATCAACCATGATGTTTCTCCAGTTTTTTATCTGGGGCGCATGGTTTGTAACATTAGGAACATTTTTAGGTAGCAATATGTCTGCGGAAGGTGGACAAATTGCAAGAGCATTTAGCACACAATCTTGGGGAGCCATCATTGCACCTTTTATCATCGGACTAATTGCAGATAGATTTTTTAATGCTGAGCGAATACTTGGAGTACTTCACTTGATAGGAGCGGCTTTGATGTATTTGATGTCACAAACTTCAGATTTTGGTGTTTTTTATCCATATGTGTTGGGTTATATGATCGCTTACATGCCTACCTTAGCCTTGGTCAATTCTGTTTCTTTCAATCAAATGAAAGATCCTGCCAAAGAATTTTCATATATTAGAGTCTTCGGTACTATAGGCTGGATATTGGCTGGACTTTCTATTAGTTACATTTTTAGTTGGGATAGCAAAGAATCTATTGCCGCTGGAATGCTAAGCAATACATTTCTGCTAGCAGCCGGTGCATCAGCAATTTTGGGTGTGTTTAGTTTCTTCCTTCCTGCTACGCCACCGACTGTAGACAAAAACAAAAAAATAACGCTTTCAGAGATTTTAGGCCTGGACGCATTGAAATTACTAGGTGATAGAAATTTTCTAGTTTTCTTTGTTTCTTCTATCTTGATTTGTATTCCCTTAGCTTTTTATTATGCCAATGCAAACCCATTTTTAGTTGATGTAGGCATGGAAAACCCGACAGGTAAGATGACTATAGGTCAAATGTCAGAAGTCATCTTCATGCTTTTACTTCCTATCTTCTTCAAAAAATATGGATTTAAAAATACCATCTTGGTGGGTATGTTGGCTTGGGCTTTGAGATATGTTCTTTTTGCTTTTGGCGATGCTGGCAGTTTGTCTTTTATGCTCATTCTGGGTATTGCTTTACACGGTATTTGTTATGATTTCTTTTTTGTGAGTGGTCAGATTTATACCAACGCAAAAGCAGGTCCAAATGTCAAAAGTGCTGCACAAGGTCTTATCACACTCGCTACTTACGGTGTGGGTATGTTGATAGGTTTTGAAGCTGCTGGATACATCACAGAAATAAATACCCAGATGGTAATTGAAGCAGGAGTTGAAAGTCAAGTCAAAAACTGGAACATGATATGGCTTTATCCTGCTGGATTTGCAGGTGTGATCTTGATTTTGTTTTTTATTGGCTTCAAGAATGAGAATATAGAGTATCAAGAATGATAAAGTCATTGTATGTCATTTAAAACACGGTTGGCTTCGTCAGTTCCTATGCTTCTGTCCATGTATGTGGGCATTTGGCTAGGTTGTATCATTCCGTCACATGTCGATAGTGAAGTAGTAAATTACACGGTAATAGGTATATTTTTGATGATCTTGTTGAGTTCAGCAAGTTTAGTTTTTTTTACAAATGTCTGGTCAAATCGTCTAGTATTCTATCTCATCACAGGCTTAAATTTGGTAGCAGTCGCAATGACTTTTGTTTTCCAGCATGTTGCAATCTTACTTTTTGCAGGGCTGGCCCAAGGTTTATTGGCAGGTATATTGTTAAAACCATTAGTAACAAATCGTAATAATTCGTCTAATGTATTTGCTAATATTGCCTTAGGAATCACTTTGTCGGGCATTGTCAATCACATCAATTTTTTGGTTGCCGGTAATGTCCTTGCTATTGCTGTTATGGCTGTCTTAGTGCTAATTATAGCATTGTCAGAAATAAAAGGTACTGAATTTACTGTTGAAGACAGAAATGAATCAGCACTTCCCAACCTTTTTAAAGGAAGTCTTTTGTTGTTCTCAGGTGTGTTCTTTGCCTTACTAATTAGTTTTGTACTTTGGTCGATGATTTTGAAAGATGATAGTCAAAACTTATTTCATAAACTGGCATTTTTTATTGTTTTTGCTATGGTATTTGTGTTTACAAAATACATTTCGTACTTAATTCAAAAACTTTCTAATGTAGGATGGTTATTCTGTCTTACAATTTTATTTACATTAAGCTTAGGATTGTTTTACACTTTTAGTTTTCCCATACTATTTATACTTGGGTTTGCTTTTTCAATAGCTTATTTATTCAGTCTTGTAAGCGAAATTTATGGGTTCAGGTTAAGTAAAAAACATGTAGGTCTAGTATTATTGGGTACAGCTATATTAAATCTGATATTCGGTCTTTTTGTCCAAAACCACATAGAATTTATCATTTCTATAAAAATCCCGGAGAACGTACTTGCGCTTTCTGCGAGGCAAGCAGTGGTCAAAGAATTGGCTTCAGGTGGCGCTATTTTGGTAATTTTAGCAGGGATATTGTTTTTGAAAAGACGAACTTGGCTAATAACTAAGGTGTAAAAACTTATAAAACACCATCAAGAGTTCTGTTTTTGTTAAAAAAGAAGGGAAGAATAGAGTTTAACAAAGAAAAAGTAATAATTTTTATAAAAAAAGTCCATAAAAACCTTGCAATTTATTAAAAAGTCATACTTTTGCGTTCCTTTTAATAAAATAGGTTAAAACAAAAATATTTTATGCTGATTATCAACATCAAAGACGACGAATCGATCGACAGAGCACTGAAGAGATACAAAAGAAAATTTCAGTCAGTAGGTCTTGTAAAAGAATTAAGAAGTAGAAAACACTTTACTAAGCCATCTGTAGTAAGAAGAAATGAAATTCTTTCTGCTGCTTACAGACAGGTGAAGTTCGGTAACCAAGGAGAATAATATAATTTTATACATTATACAGCAAAAGGGTTTGTCTATCAAGATAAACCCTTTTTGTGTTTTATTTAACCTAGTGTTGCTATAAAAACAACCTTACTTTTCTTTTCAATTGTTGCCAACCAGAATTTTGCTTCTAATAATAATTTATTTTGATAGACTTCTTCAGATCTATTAATCCTTCTTTGTAATCAAACTGCAGTTCTTCATGTAAATATGGAATGAGTTTCTCAATTTTTTCTACTTGTTTGGCATATATACTATTTGCCATTTTATTTGAGCCTGACGCTAATCCTTGGGTTTGCATTAACTTGCATAAATGAACTAACAACTCAGCTTCAGTCTCTTTTGCACCTGTATATTTGGCATATTTTGTAATAAATTTTAAAGCTTTTCTTAGACTTCTCTTCACTTGATATGGAGGCAAGTATTTTATATCTTTTAACAATTCAGATACATCTTCTCTTAAGTCAGCTATATATCCTGACAAATTATCTTCGTCAAAAAGAAGGTAAGAAATGAGTTCTTTATTTTCGGTTTTTGATTTAATAACTCTCAATAGTAGAGACAAAACCCTCTGCGGCGAACTAGTTTCCAATTCTTTTTTAATCTGATGCAACGTTGCTGCTTTCATACTATCTATAATTTATTGTCTTGGATTGATGGACAAAATACTACTTGTATCATCTTTTGACACATTTTATAAAGAAAGAATATTTGGTAAATAATGTAAACAACTGAGCACTTCAAATGGCTTTTTTGCCTAAAAGTTCAATTTTATTACTTTTTTAACTTAAAAGAGTTACTTTTTTTGGAATCAACGTATAAAATGAAATAATTTTACAATTATTACTAAGTAAATAATATACTTTTACACCAAATTTTAAAAGTGTCCTTTTTAAAGAATAAAGTTTTATTTGGTATTGCTTTTTTGATACTTCTTAATATAACATTTGCTTTCGTACAAGAAAATCAAGTTGGGTCATATTATGCCCATAATTCAATACTTAGTCCTATCAAAGGAGTTACAGTAGTAGCGCCTCCCAAACCACTAAATACAAAATCTTTGTTGCCACTTGCAAATATCCAAGCTGAATGGGTAGCATTTGTACCATATGGATTTAGTAGAAAAGGAAATCCATCCGTTTCATTTAATTTAGATAGACAATGGTGGGGAGAAAGAAGTGAAGGTATAGAAAGTTCAATCATAACTGCGAGAGAAGTTGGTCTAAAAGTAATGCTAAAACCACAAGTCTACATTGGTGGTGGATGGGTAGGAGATATGGATTTTGAGTCAGAGTCAGATTGGAAAAAATGGGAAGAAAATTATGCAGCTTATATCAAAGAATTTGCCCGCATAGCAGCAAAACATAATGTTGAAATGTTTTGTATTGGAACAGAATACAATGTTGCCGTAAAAAAGCGATCAAGTTTCTGGAAGCAACTTATAAAGGATGTGAGACAAACATACAAAGGGCAATTAATCTATTCTGCAAATTGGGACAATTATCAAGATGTGCCTTTTTGGGATGATCTCGACTACATAGGTATTAGCAGTTATTTCCCGCTTTCAGATGCACAAAATCCAACGATAAATCTCCTTTACAAAGAGTGGAAACCGATCAAAAAAACTTTAAAAAGCTTTTCACGTAAGCATAATAAAAAAATTATTTTTACGGAATACGGTTATTTATCAGTAGACGGTTGCGCTGGAAAAACATGGGAGTTAGAAAAAAACATACATTCTCTCACCATTAATCACCAAGCACAATGCAATGCTTATGACGCTCTATGGTCAAGTTTCATAGAAGAAGATTTTTGGGGTGGCGGATTTTTATGGAAGTGGTTTCCAGATAATATGGGCCATGAAGGTTACTTCGAAAAAGATTATACACCACAGGAAAAACCTGCAGAAAAGGTCTTAAAAAAATGGTTTAATACAAGTAAATAATTGGTCAGTCATGATTCGTGTCATTCAGAGTGCAAAAGAACTATCAGATGTTGTAATTTTTAATCGTGACAAGGGTTATTCCATAGGATTTGTACCTACAATGGGTGCGCTTCACGAAGGACATATCACACTTGCTAAAAAGAGTAAAAGAGAAAATGACATAACCATCGTTTCTATCTTTGTCAATCCCACTCAGTTTAATGACAAAAAGGACTTGGATAAATACACTAGAGATCTGGATGGTGACATCTTAAAACTTATACCCACAGATATTGATATCGTTTTTGCACCGACAGCAGCTGAAGTCTATCCCGATGGCGAACAAGCAGGACAAGAGATAGATTTAGCTGGCCTTGATACCTATATGGAAGGAAAGTTCAGACCAGGACATTTCAAAGGAGTAGCACAAGTCGTAAAAAGATTACTAGATATCGTCATGCCAGATAAATTGTACATGGGACAAAAAGATTTCCAACAGTTTACCAT
>JBGSOH010000617.1:0-7994 GCA_041739205.1 Saprospiraceae bacterium | reverse complement strand
CTTTGTTGGTTTGATGCTCTGTCATTGGATCATTTTCACCTTTATCCTTATTGGTGAGATGTTCGGTCATCGGATCGTTTTCACCTTTATCCTTGTTGGTGAGATGTTCTGTCATGGGGTCATTCTCACCTTTGTCTATGGTGGTGAGATGTTCAGTCATCGGATCGTTTTCACCTTTTTCTTTGTTGGTAAGATGTTCGGTCATAGGGTCATTCTCACCTTTGTCTTTGTTGGTGAGATGCTCTGTCATTGGGTCATTTTCACCTTTGTCTTTGTTGGTGAGATGCTCTGTCATTGGATCGTTTTCCCCTTTTTCTTTGTTGGTGAGATGTTCGGTCATGGGGTCGTTTTCACCTTTTTCTTTGTTGGTAAGATGCTCTTTCATCGGGTCGTTTTCCCCTTTATCTTTGTTGGTGAGATGTTCGGTCATCTCTTCATTAGAACCTCCCCTGTTATTTATTATGAACGCTTTTAGGTTTTTATTTTCAATATTTATTCCATTAATTTTCACTAATTTTATACTATCTTCATATCTATTCTGTTGATTGAGTGCATCAGTAATCTCGATGAAAGATTTCTGATATTGAGCTTTCAAATTCTCTATTTTCGATATCTTTTTCGGTTGATTTTGAGTGATATCTGAATCTGTTATTTTGTTTTGGCATTTACTCAAAAATATCCTGGCTTCCTTTTTCCAACTTTCACTTTGATATTTATTTTCAGATTGTATAAAAGTATTGAATGATAGAGAAGCTGCAGAGCAGTTACCTAAATGAAAGTGACATAAACCTCTATAGTAATGTGCTTCTATCGTTTCGTTGCTACTCAATACCTGCAATGCAGCCTGATATTTTTTTTGAGCTATCAATAATTTTGCTTCATTGGTAGGCAAATCATTTGATAAAAAGGAAAAAACTAACAGCGTTAAAAACAAAGCTTTCATATTAATTGAGATTAAATGTTTTACAAATCAATTCACACTTACATTCCTGACTCTGGCTATTATTAGCTTCCAGGTGATTTTTTATTTTTATGCACAGCTTATGTTGTCCTGTAACGTTATTTGGGAATGTTCTTGAAACGGATTGATTGCCCCAAAGGCTCTCATTGGCAAAATATTGTTCGTCATCCCAAACCAATGACCATTGATCATTGTTGCTCAAATTTTGCGCAGTCAATATTACTTGATTCCCTGAAACTTGTACATTAAATGCATCTTCAAATCGTGATTCTATGTTTGCTATTTCATCACAAACTGCGGTCTTTGGACATAATGTAGTATCAGAAAGTGTCAATCTTATTTGATCAGATATGCCATTGTCCTGGGTATTGAGACCTATTCTTCTCAGACAAAAGCTAAAGTCATTATTACAGATAGAATTTAATGGTTGTCCTGGATCTATCGAGTGTTTTTGAACAATTTGGATTTTTTGACCTGGACCTAATATAAAATTAGGATCCTGGGGGCTTGTAACCATCATTATAGCATTTTCTGTTGTGCTAGCCGTGCCACCGAAGCTTACTGAACATATATCATTGCTGTTAATTGAAGATAAATATTGTGATTGGACAGGAACATTGTTGAGCTCATAGATATTACCACTGAAATTTGTAGATACTTCACTATTCCTTACTATTTGATTGGGACTATTTAATGTAAAGTCATTTTGCTTTGGCTTATGATTAAAAATTTTGATTTCACTTACACTTTCATTTCCTACGTTTTCAAGTTCATATACATATTCTAAAGATTCAGAAGCAATTACTTTATTTTCCAATGAGATCAAATCACCACTTTTACATC
This sequence comes from Saprospiraceae bacterium, assembly GCA_041739205.1. GTDB lineage: Bacteria > Bacteroidota > Bacteroidia > Chitinophagales > Saprospiraceae > OLB9. The sequence continues at coordinate 6,190 of JBGSOH010000617.1, read as the reverse complement.
TTTGGTAGATTTTTGCATTGATTTTGTAATAGTCATTTATTGTAATGTCATGCCAATTTTCTTGACCATTGTTTGTCATAACTGCCATTTTTCTAATTCCTGCTGACAATCCACTTTGAACGTTCAGATCAAACTCAATAAAAGGCTCAAATCCATTACAGGCTGAAATATCTATATTCGAAATAGTCAATTCATTTAAATTTTGATCATAATTTACAACTAAACTCGATGGAATTGGTTGATAAACTGGAAATCCATTAGTATTCATTATACCATAGACTAAATTTCCTGAATAACCTATCCCGATAGGTAACTTTATTTTAACAAATGCCTTGGGTATGCTACCATTACCTTCATTTAATAATGAAACTCTAAATTTCTCTGTTGCTGAAGGGAAGCTGTTGATGTCATATAAAAGTTGGTTATTCTGAATGAAAGTTTGCTGATTTAAACGATAATATGGATCACAAATTGGAACCTGCCCATGAGTCCATTTGGCTTGATAGCTAAATGATGGTGAATTAGAACTAAATGATGCAATATTGTCACTCAAAAAAGTAATATTTGGCATTATGTCAAAAATTAAATTGTAGGAAATATTTTGACTATACCATGCAGGGATTGGGTCTATAAACTCCCATCTTATTGTACGGACAATATCAGATGGTGTCCAGTAGTCATATGATATCTGTGTTCCAATATTGTAACAGACTTCTTGTGTGTTTTGAACGGTAGTGTAACACATCTTATACTTAATTTCTTGGCCATTTGACAAGTATCTCTTGTTCAAAACACTAGATACTTTTAGCCCATTGGGCAGTGGATCTGTAATTTGGAGATTGTTAACAGGGATACTACTATTTACATTGGAATATTGTATATCATAAGTATATTTGTGGCATCCTCCAGAACAAAATGGTTCTATATTGTATTCAAGATATTTACCAACTTCAATCGTACCATTTTGCGATGTATTGCAGCATTCTGAATTAAAGATATACGATGTCTGAGTCTCAAATTGAACTTCATGACTACATGGGTCTTTGCCTTTTGCAATTAATTTTACATTTAATGGCTGATTCCCTGTGCTGCACTCGCATTTACTTTTAAAAATCAAATAAAAAACTTCATAATTGTATAAGAGATTCATTGAGTTATTCGGTACTCCTTTATAGTTAAATTCATAAGATTTGAGACAATTGGGTTGGTTACTAATATTATTTGTTATAGGCCAAACATTACCATTTTGGTCTAAGATTGAATTTAATTCAGAATTGGTTTCACAAACAAAGGAAACGTTATTCAGAATGTAATTCCCTTGTCTGACTCCTAGCGGAAAAACTACCTTATATCTCAAAAATCCACCTTTGCATGCTGTACCATTATTTTGCAATTGAAGGGTTTGAGTATATGTGAAATTATATTTTGGGATGATACTAATTTTATTAGATTCTTTATTGATTTCGCATATAGTATTGTCAGCATTAATATATTGTGTATTAATAGAATATTCTATCGGTTGGTTCTCGCAAATATTACCCACATTGCTTAATTGTCCATTTATTTTAAGGTTTTGACCATTACTAACTGTAGCTTCAAATATAATTGCATTAATCAAATAACTAATATTGAAGGGACCATTAAAAGCAAATACATTTTGGTTATTGAATAAGATATTACTGTTATATGGTATAGTGACTTTCACCTTTTTACACTCATCAGAAGGAATAGAAAAAACATAATCTAACTGAAACCCACCTCCTGTAAGTACTTCGTGTGATGTAACGCCTTCTCCAATATCATCTAGGATGTAAAGAGAATTTTGTGAAGATGCTACATTTACCAAGTAGATTAAACCAAGTAAAAAAAATGCTTTTCTATGTGACATATGCTTTTATTTTATACTTTACCATTTAACAATACTGTTAAAAATACCTAACCAAATAAATAGCATATCCAATAGTAGGATTGGCTGTATTGGATTGACATGTGCCACTATTCATATCTACAGGTAGTCTGTTTCCAAGGTTATCTATTGGCATGTCACTGGAACTCCAAAAACCTGTTTCAGCTTGCGGATATCTGAGGATCAAACTCTTCTTACCACAAATTTGCTCCAGTTCATTTTGTGAAGGTAAATACCAGTCACTAAATCCACTAATTGTAAAATCTAAAGCAAATTTTGCAGCAACTGCATTGTTTCCACATTTAGCAAATATTTTTTCTGTATTCGTTTTTCCCATTCCAAAAAGGGGCGATAATCCTGTTACATTCTGACAGCCCCATGGTTTTTGTATAAAATACTCTTTATGCACTTCTATGTATCTCCACCCATTTGTAAACTGGCCTTTATCATAAATAACAATTGCAATATCTTTGCCTGCTGAACCTACTGGAACGTCACAACTCCTGCCTTCCCACCCATTATTACAGATACAGTATCCATAACTACATGTTCCATTATTACATTGAACTGCATTACATAAATCAACGGCGACTCTTTTCAGTACTAATTTTATATTATTGTTATTATTATCTATCCCAGTTAACGCTACTCTGGATGATGACTCTACGGTGAAAGTATACGTAATATCACTCAGTGCAAAAGAATTATTACTATGATCAAGAATATAAGTGGTATTGTTTGTGGTTAGTTTTCCCTGAAGGTTTGCACTTACAATCTTAACATTGGTTGACGAGACAAAGTCGTAATAAATATTTTCCAGACTAAAAGTTTGGAAAACATTATTTCCATTTGCGGTAAACTCATCTACCTTCCATAAACCAACAAATGACAGACAATCACCACAATCTCCTCCACAATCAATACCTGATTCACCGCCATTTTTGATGCCATCGGTGCAGGATGATTTATCACACGAATAAAATCCAATAATTAAAATGGCACAAAAACCAATTAAAATACTTTTCATAAATTTCTATTTAATTTGTTTAAAAAATACATTCCTTTTTGTCTTGAACACGACCCGCCAAAGGCGGACTGGTTTATAAGATATTAAGATTGACACGATTTTTTACTATTCCGTCTAATCCTGACCATCCTACAATCTTATTAAAATCCTGTTATGACACTTTTATCCTTGAATATGATTGCTTTTTGTCTTGAACATGATTTATACGATTTAAAGATATACAAGATTAAAACCTCCACAAAATTCTGTTCAAAACTTTTCATTCTCTTTTCATTTTTTTGTTAAAAACTCTATGATACTCTAAACTTGTACTCCCAAAATTCAAAAGCAAACCATCTGCTATATTATATGCTTCGCAATAATTGATAGCTTGTGCTTTATGGATACCATTTAGAGCCTCGACCGCTTTTAACTCTACCATCACATCTCCTTCTACAAAAAAGTCAACTCTCCTTGTTCCAATGGACTCTTCACGATAAAACAACTCCATATCCATTTCTCTGGCAAAAGAAATTCCTTGATGGCTAAATTCTATCGCTAAAGCTCGCTGATAAATAACCTCCTGAAACCCATTACCCAAAGTATTATGTACTGTCATCGCACAACCAATTATCTTATGAGTCAACTTATCTATTTCTTCTTTACTTTTCATTTTTACTTTTATATTACTGTCTTGAGCACGATTCTTTTTGTCTTGAACACGATTTATAAGATTTTAAGAATAACATGATTATTTATAACTCTTTTCAATCCTGGCTATCCTGCTATCTTACTAAAATCTTGTTCAAGGCATTTTTAAAATTCATTTAACGCACATAACTACGTATCACCGGCACTGTCCTATCAAAATTATCCAACCTATCAATTATAGGGAATCTAAAGTCTTGTCCTTCTTTAATATGTAAAAAATCCTTTCTGGCTTTATTGAGATAATCTATGTAAAACTTTTCATCTGTCATGATCCGTTGGACTGCCGCAAAATCGCATGCAGAGCCATACGTATAATAATACAAGTGACAATAATAATCTCCTATTACATCGGGGTTTTTGGATATGTGCTGCATTCGATTTTTTATCTGTTTATCTGCAAAAGATTGTACACTTGCCATAAATGCTGTATAGCAAGTATCGTATCTGAATTTTATTGCTGAATGTTTATTCATTTCAATTACTGCAGCTTCGAGTGAAGCTTTTTCTGAAAGTTTCTGATAAAAAACAGGAAAAGCACTTGTAAAATCATCTACACTGATACTGCTTTCAGGGCCTACAAAAGAAAAAACAGGACACTGAGCCCCTACAACATTGTCAAAAAATGTTTTGATAAGATCCTGAAGGATATACATACCAAAACAAGTAGCCATAACCATCGTAAGGTTATTTTCACATTTGGCATTAATGGCAGTGAGATAGGGTCTGATATCTTCCCACGATACCTGCTCACCGCTACTTAGCTCTATCCCATTGCTCAAAGCCATTCCATCTTTACTATCCAATCCATGTGCCTCTATATGTACGACCGGACCATCATTTTCATCTATTTCTTGCTCGATATCTATTAAAGCCTGAATGAATTCTGCTTTTGTCTGCACTTCTATAAATTCTTTATTATCAAATGGTATATGATAATTAAACAAATCTTGTGCTGACTGTAGGTGGTGACCTGACACTCCCGCTAAAAGGTATATTTTGTTAAGCCTAAATGCTATTTTCTTACTCATTTTATAATTATTCTTTATAAATTAAATTCCTGCCCATCCTCTTATCTCCTCAAATTCCTATTCAACACATTTACCCACATCCAGTCACCAAATACATCCCATACAAATGCCAGATAAAATAAAATATCATTCCACCATAAAAAAGTCTTCCTTGCCATAAGTATAACATGCTTGCTGTTTTTACATCTTTATCTATCAATTCCTTCAATACTTTATTGCCAATATTCATTTTAATCGGGTGACTCCCAGCTAATTCGTCGTTTCCTTCAGCAAGTATAAGCTGTTTCATGTTATTATAGATTACAACAATGACAGTTTTTAAATATCTCAAGCCTAATGTTACACTCCCTGCCCAACACAAAACTGCGAAACCAAGGGGAACAATAGACCAAGTAAACCCTTTGCCATGCGTCTGATGTGTGGCATAACCTATGGCCGCAACGGATAGGGCTATCAGATAGTAGGTATAGTTTTCCTGCTTCTGTGTATGTTGTTTATACAATTCTATTTTTTCGCTCATATATTCATATTTTGTATTAATTTTTATTTATATCTCCTTTATTTACAAATCCTTTTCAAGACTTTTATTTTCTTTTGTAATTTGATACATCATTTTTTATTCATTTTATTTTTTTACAAATTCCATTTATTAAAAGCCGACTTTTCATAACCCGATACCCCTTCCATCAAATCTTCAGAATAGCTTTTAATATCAGGTATATTGTCTTTAATCATATTTTGCACATTGCTAAAATCAATATCAAGACTCAGCTCATTATTTAATATTCTTGCATAGATCAGTGATTTTCTAATCAACTCGACTTGAGAAAGGCTATTAATTTTATATTTTGTTCTAACTAAAGTATCAAGCTGAGTAGGAATGACTTCAATAATCTTCATCATCCTAATAATCCAATGTGGATGCGTTGTTTCTGCGGTATAAAAAGCCATTTTTATGCCGGGCGAAAGCAATATCCTAATCAAGATCGCTGCAAGAAGTATGGCAGTAATTTCTTCTAAATCTTCAATTGTTTTTCGATAGTGGTACTTATTAAAATACTCAAAAATGTGTGTACATACAGATAAAGCAGCGAAGATATCTGCATCATATTCTAAAAAATGTCTATCAAAATCATATCTTGCATTACTATGATCTTCTGTCTGCTCTTGTACGAGAAATTTTGAGTCTTGATGCAGATGAGCCACTTCATGATAATAAGTAAAATGCAGACATATCTGACACATAAGCTCATTGATAGGAAAATCGGTATTGATTGGCAAATTTGCTTCCTTAACTGCTTCCAGACCCTGAGCATAAAAAAGTTTCTCATTTTTGGTAAACAAATCGTGTAATCTATTGAATGTACCAATGTATATTTTAGCAAAGTAATTCTGACCTATCTTTATTGCCCCACCACCCAAGCTATAATCTTCAGAAAAATAAAAATAGCTGTTTTCTTTTGAAAACTTAAGTCCTGCTTGAAGGTATCCCTGATACATATTAAATTTGTCCTGCAATTGCTCTGCTTCTTCTTTCTC
>JBGSOH010000594.1:0-3344 GCA_041739205.1 Saprospiraceae bacterium | reverse complement strand
CTACTCCTGTGGGTAGCTTGTACAATTCATAAATGAATTGTACATTTGCCACTCAAGGCACACACAATGTACATCATGATCAAGCTCCTAAGGCCGTACGCCACAAATACTAACCGTTGTGAGCATATTTTTTTAAAGATAAGTATTCATAAAAACCTGTTGCCAAATGACAAATTTCACTCGCATTAATTTTTCATTGCTTTCTCTCTTGATTTCAGTCACAACCAATTTCGCTCAGATCGATTATCCAGCTGCTCGAAGGGTACCATTCGATACTCTTATCCAAGATATTAAAATCACGGACGATTATTTTTGGATGAGCTGGCCACAGAACCGCGAAGAGATGGTAGAGTTTTGCCGTCAGCAAGCAAAGCTGAGTTTATCTATTCTAGATAGCATTCCTGGTATGGACGTATTGCAAAACGAGTTGGATGATGTGTACCTGAGTATGGCAGATGAGATCTGGAATCTTCATCCTGCTGGTGAATTTATTTACTACTATCGGGACATTCCGAAAGAAGGTCCGACCCTTTGTCGCAGAAAAGGGCTGAATGGCGAAGAGGAAAAAATACTCGGGCGTGTTGTTATAAAAGGACAACGTTACTCGGTTCGAAAAAGACAATTCGCGCGCTCCCGGCCGATGGTGGCACTCATGTTGACGCAAAATGGAGAGAGCAATCCACACATCCGGATTTTTGATCTGGATTTAAAAGAATTCCTGCCCGACAGCATTGGATCGGTTATGTTCAACGATTCGCGTGGAGTCTCGATGGCTTGGACACCTGGCGATCAGTCTGTTTTATATACGCAGGCACCTCCAACAAACCTTCATGCTGAAAAGTATTTCAACGGAAAAGTAAAACAGCATGTGCTCGGTAAATTATCTACAGCGGATGCGGAAATTTTTGGAATTGGCCTGAACCCAAATATTGAACTGACACCGAAAGAAACGCCTTATGTCTATAGTTTTAAAAATTCACCATACCTTGTGGCACGAATCCGTTCAGGTAGCGGAGATAACTATGCTTATGCTGTGCATCATTCAAAACTGAACGGTCCAAATACGCCTTGGGTACGCCTGAAAAACTATGTGAACCTCGGTGATGGGTTCGATGCCAATGGGAAATGGCTGTATGCTGCCACCAATGGAGCGCCGGGGTACCGCATCGTAAAGATAGATATGGATAACGGTAATGAGCCTGAACTTTTTCTACCAGAGCAAAAAGATGTGTTGGCGGTAACAGACGATGGCCATCGAACGGGGATCATTGCCGGGCGTGACGTTCTCTATGTTTTGCTGAGGCGTATTGGAGATATGCAAATTATGAAAGTAGACCTTAAAACAAAGATCACATCACTTTTGAATGTAGGAAAGAATTCGAGTATCGGAGAACTGATAGGATTAGGTGACAACGATATTCTCTTTCTTCAGTCCACACCTGTCAAAAGTTATCAATATGAAACTTACAGTTACATCAAAAATAATGTACAACCTGTACCATTTGGAAAACGTGCTGTCGATAATTCAGGAGAGTTTTCATCCGAAGTATTGTGGGTACCCTCCAGAGATGGAAAAAAGATTCCAGTAACGGTATTGTATTTAACAAAAGCTGGATTGAAAGGAGATCATCCTGTTTTGATTGATGCCTATGGCAACTCAGGTGCCTCTCAGGATATGCATTTTAATCCATCTTGGTTTTCGTGGATTAAACGTGGTGGCGTGTATGCCTATGCTCATGTGCGCGGTGGCGGTGAACTTGGGGAAGAGTGGTACCTGGACGGTCAGTTTCCGAAAAAAATGAATTCTGTCAATGATGTCGTTGATGTTGCTGAATGGTTAGAAACTAATCAGTATAGTTTATCTTCAAAAATGTTTGTTATGGGTGGTAGTGCAGGAACGTTCCTCGTGGGTGGTGCAGTTAATCAACGTCCAGATTTGTTTGCCGGAGGCATCTTTCTTTCTGGCTTACCCGACCTTGCCACTCACACAGATGCTGCTGGTGGAAGGGAAGAAAAATCAGTTGGTCCAAAAAATACCAAAGAAGGATTCAAATCGAATTATGACATGAGCTCAATTTATCATGTTCCTAAAGGAAAAGCTCTTCCATCGATGCTAATCATCCATGGAGCGACAGATTACATTTTAGCACTTCACCCGGCAGCTAGGTACGCAGCTACTTTACAAGAAAGACAACTAGGTGATCGTCCCATATTGTTTCTTACCGATTGGGAAAGTGGTCACAGCGGTGGTGGTGCCGATGTTTTCCATGTAACAAAGTTCATCCTTTGGCAATCCGGTCATCCTGATTTTCAACTTAAGAAATGAGCTCCCACATTCAATCACGGTTCAGTTTTAACATAGTTGATTATAGACTAAAAAACTGCCTTCAACACAGGATTTAATGATGGCTTTGGCTACATCCAAAGTCGTCATTAATACGATGTACAATCGAGTATACGGCCCTGATATAAAAACTGCGAGCGTTGGTTCCAATGCGTCGATACAGACTTTGGCAGTCCAGATTACTTCAGTGCATAGATCACTCTAAACTCCATCGCAACAGACAGTTTGCTAATACTTCGGGACGTTAAGACCGCGTTTGTGAAACTTTCACTCTTTAATAACTTGTTTTACAACAAGTTGTAAAACTATCATTTTAGTTGTACATTTGCCATTCAAGGCACACATAGACGGTGTAGTTAATAAGGGTTTCTGTGGTTTTAGGAGCTTAGCAACCCGCTCCAAATTTTGCTGTAAATTGACAGGTGAAAAGCCAGCAATTCCCTTACTAACCACGCCTCCATCTGCTAGCGGGCATTGTACAAGCGGCCTGAAAAATAATTAGAAAATAATTGAAAATGAATTTACCAAAAGGATATCATAAGTTCCACAAGAACAAATTTTTGAATTATCAACTAAACAGATGGTATTCTCTTGGCTATTCAAAGTTGGAAGACATTCAGCAAATTGGTAGCCGAATAAAGACTTTTGACGAATACATAAACGAGTTCAGAGCGGCTTCAGATATCGCAAAAAATAAAGGGCAATTAAAAAATGCTGCCACTTATTTAAGAGCAAGTGAATTTTTGATCTCTCCAAATGATGAAAGAAAAATTCCTATTTACAAAGAATTCATAAACATCTTTGACATTGCTTTTAAAGAAGAAAATTTAGAACGACACAAAACCCCCTACAATGGGAGTTTTCTATCTGCAATTAAAATTCCTTCCAAAACAAACGAAATAAAAGGGACAATTATCGGAATCCCCGGATTTGATGCCTTTATTGAAGAGTTCTATTCTATTTGGGATTATTTTGCACTCAACGGATATGACTTTATTGC
>JBGSOH010000587.1:0-7103 GCA_041739205.1 Saprospiraceae bacterium | reverse complement strand
GGTGATACCAATACTTATTTTTCTAATATCATGAATGAGGAACGTCATATTCAATTGGTCAAAGAAGGCAAATTGCAACTTTCATACAAGGCTACTTTGGCGGCATTATTTATCAATCTATATAGAGACGAACCAATCTTGCACGTACCATTTTTATTGATATCAAAATTGGTAGAAATAGACGATCATCTCACTACTTGGCGATATAGACATGCTCAAATGGTGATGCGTATGTTGGGCAAAAAAGTGGGTACAGGCGGATCATCTGGTCATGAATATTTGGCTACAACAGCTGCAAAGCACCATATTTTCGCAGATTTTCACAATGTGAGTACTTTGCTTATTCCTAGGTCTGCATTGCCAGAATTGCCTGATAATTTTAGGAAGAATCTAGGTTTTTATTTTTCTGCGATGAAAGAATGAAATTCTTAAGCCAGATTTAGAAATCAGTTTTTATGCTAAACTCTGAGAAAAGAAACCAACTAATTGACATAATTTTTAATGATGACTCAACTTCATAAAATAACAAATTATATAGGTGGACAAATGTCAAGTCCTATTTCCAATCAATATCTTGACAACTACGAACCAGCAACAGGCCAGCCTTATAGCCTGATACCTGACTCAGATCAAGATGATGTTAAGGAAGCAGTTGAGGCTGCCAAAAAAGCTTTTCCATTTTGGTCATCATTGAGTAATGAAGATAGATCCGCTTGGTTGACAAAACTTGCGGACAAGATAGAAGAACGGCTCGAAGAATTTGCAGCAACAGAAAGTAAAGACAATGGAAAACCAATATCCCTTGCAAGGATGATGGATATCCCGAGAGCAGTATCCAATTTCAAATTTTTTGCCCACGCCATCACACAGTATCATTCAGAGTCTCACCATATGGAAGGTGTAGGAATCAATTATACGCTCCGTCAACCTATTGGTGTAGTAGGCTGTATATCACCATGGAATCTACCTTTGTACTTACTCACTTGGAAAATTGCACCAGCGTTAGCTGCGGGAAATACTGTTGTAGCCAAACCAAGTGAGATTACACCATATACGGCTTATTTATTATCTCAAGTGTGCAAGGATATCAATTTTCCTGAAGGAGTACTAAATTTTGTACACGGTCTTGGTCCCAAAGTAGGTGAAGCAATCTGTGTCCATCCTGAAATCAAAGCAATATCATTTACAGGTGGTACATCTACTGGTAAAAGGATTGCATCCGTTGCTGCTCCCATGTTCAAAAAATTGTCATTAGAACTAGGTGGGAAAAATCCGAATATCATTTTCGCAGATTGTGATTATGAAGATATGTTAGCCACAACGGTCAGGTCGTCATTTGCCAATCAAGGTCAGATATGTCTCTGTGGCTCAAGGATATTTATTGAACGACCTTTATATGAAAAGTTTAAGACTGATTTTGTAGCCAAAGTATCAAAACTCCAAGTCGGTGACCCAATGGATGACCAACCCAAAACTGGTGCTGTAGTCTCGGAAGCACACATGAATAAGGTGTTATCATATATCGAACTGGCAAAAACAGAAGGAGGAACCATTTTGGCAGGTGGGGAGAGAGCATTTTTATCAGGTCGATGTGCGAATGGTTATTTTATAAAACCAACCGTCATAGAAGGATTACCTTACGACTGCCGGACCAATCAAGAAGAAATATTCGGTCCCGTAGTTACGATTATGCCTTTTGATACTGAAGAAGAAGTGTTGATGTATGCCAATAGCACAGACTATGGACTGGCTGCTACATTATGGACACAAAATCTATCAAGAGCGCATCGATTGGCAGAAAAATTAGCTTCAGGTATCGTTTGGATAAATTGTTGGTTGGTCCGAGATCTCAGGACGCCATTTGGTGGTGTGAAGAATAGTGGCGTAGGGCGTGAAGGAGGTATGGAAGCCTTACATTTTTTTACAGAAGCTAAGAATGTCTGTATTAAATATTGAATTGTGAATAAGTGCTGAAATATTTATAAATAGTGTCTATCCACTACAACAATGGTAGTAATTAATCTATACATTTGTGCTTTAATTAACAATCTAAAATTTAAAAGCATGAGACCCCTTTTTATTCTACTGTTTTCTTTTGTTTTATTTTCAGTACAATCAAATGCCCAACAAGACTATACATGGGAAGATTACGGTATTTCGTTTACACTTGCGGATGATTTTAAAGAAACAGTAAGCACGGGCGAAGAATTTTCTGCAACAGGTGACGGTATGGAAATGACTATCATTCCATTTACGGATGAAACGATCGACGATACGGATATCACAGCTTATACAATGAGCATTGCTGCATCCCTTAATCTTGCTAGGATTGACGATGTAAGCACAATTAATTTTAATGGATTCAAAGGTGGGTATGCTGAAGGCGAACTTGATGGCGCAAAAATATTCATTATGGGTGTTATTGATCCCAATTCCGATACAAACTTCTTTGTTATTATTACATTTTTGGATGGAGACACCAATGCTGTAGATGAAGCTGTCAATATTTGCAAAAGTATTAGAAAGCTATAATTTGGTATAAATAAAAAAAGCGGTTTCCTCTTCTTTAAAAGGAAACCGCTTAAACATTTCGATATTATTTTTGCATGATCTATGTTAAATAGCTAGCACAAAAACTACGCAAAATTATACAGATTTAGATATAAGCAACAATTTATAAACTTATGATGTTATAAATTTTGCTTATGAATATCCAAGTATCCCAGTTAAAATATTTTATTGCGCTAGCAACGACTAGAAATTATAGTCTTGCCGCCATCAAGTCCAATGTATCTCAACCTGCACTTAGCATGGCCATTAAAAAAATGGAAGATGAGTTGGGCATTATTTTGATAGACAGAAAAAGTAATCCGCTCACGCTCACTGAGAAAGGAGAGATAATAGCATCTCAGATCATAAAGATTTTGGAAGAGATTCAGGTCATGGAAAAACTTGCATCAGATTTGCATCAAGAAGACATGAAAGGTTCTTTAAAAGTAAGCATCATACCGACACTAGCACCTTATATTATACCACTTTTCGTTCAGTTATTTAGCAAAAGATATCCAGAAACAGAATTAATCATTGAAGAAGAAACGACAAAATCTATTCTTCAGAAACTAAAAACATCTGAGACAGACGCAGGCATACTTGTCACACCAATCGAAGAAAAATCATTGATCACTTATCCAATGTTTTATGAAGAGTTTTATGTTTTCTTACATAAAAAAATGGATAAAGCATACATCCTTCCTGAAGAGATAGACTTTAGACACTTATGGCTTTTAGAAGAAGGACACTGCATGCGACACCAAATGATAAAACTGTGTGAATTACGAAACATAGAACAAAGCAACATAAAATACAATGCCGGTAGTATCGAATCTCTCATGAATATCACTGAAGCAAGTGGCGGTATGACCATCATCCCCGAATTGTCCACTTGGAATCTCTCACCAGATCGAAAGTCTAGGGTGATTCCATTCTACGCACCCACACCTGTGCGTGAGGTCAGTATGATTCACCATAAATTTACTACAAAGCTTAGATTTATACTTGCATTGAAAGATGTCATTTCTGAAGTAATCCCCAGCTATATGAAGTTTAAGGATAATCTGAATAGGATTGAGATAGGGTGATTATTCTTTAAACCATCTAGAATACATCACATAATTATTGGCAATTCTGTCTATCTCTCCTGAAATTAATTCTTGGCTGATGTCTTTCACTTTTTTTGCAGGCACTCCAGCGTAAATTGTTCCAGCTTCTACATGTGTATTTTGCGTGACTACAGCACCAGCAGCTATGATCGAATTGCTTTCTACAACACAATTGTCCATAATGATTGCACCCATTCCTACTAGTACATTGTCATGTATGGTACAGCCGTGGACTATGGCATTGTGTCCCACGGATACATTATTGCCAATAATAGTTGGATACTTTTGGTATGTACAATGAATGACTGCACCGTCCTGAATATTAACCTTATGGCCCATTTTGATATAATTAACATCGCCCCTAATTACAGCATTAAACCATACACTACAATGGTCTCCCATACTGACTTCTCCTACAATAGTGGCATTTTCTGCTATATAACAATCATTTCCAAATGCCGGTGACTTGCCATTTACTGCTTTTATAATCATTTTTTTATTTTTTGTGAATCTATAATCGTTTTAATGATTTGATTACCTATTTCAGATCGAATATTTAGTTCGTTAATTTTTTTATTGTCTCTTGTTGGATATACTCTGTTTGAGAGAAAGACATAGGTAAGGTTGTATTTTGGGTCGACCCAAGTAAAAGTGCCCGTAAATCCTGAGTGACCATAACTAGCATCGGAAGCTAAAGATGGTCCATTTTTAATGTCAGGATTAAAATCTTTTTTGTCAAAACCTATACCGCGTCTTAGTTGAAATTCAGGAAACTGATATTTTGTGCATTCATTAATGACTTTAGGTTCTATATATATTTTACCACCATAACTGCCATTATTGAGATACAATTGCATGATTTTTGAAAGATCATTGGCATTGCCAAAAAGTCCTGCATGACCTGAAATTCCGCCCATCATAGCAGCGCCTTCATCATGAACTCGTCCATGTATCAAGTTGTTTCTAAATAGGCTGTCGTACTCTGTTGGTACTATCTTTTCAAGGGCTACTTTTGGATTAAAACCTAGTGAATTTGCCCCAATTTCTCTGAATGTTTCTTGTAGGTAAGTAGGCATAGTTTTGCCAGTAAGTCTCCTAATTATTTCTGGATAAAGGTAAAAATGTAAGTCACTATAGACATATTCGTACTTAGCTCCACTTACTTTATTCATAGGTGTGTTTAACTCCGAATCTTTGATTTGTTGAATGATTTTTTTAGGATAATCACGATAAAGCCACAGATGATCTGCTACTTGTATGGAATATTCATTTGATTGTTCTTTTTGAAAAGTCTTTGCCTTCCAAACTAAGCCATACTTGTTCGTGATATCTTTCCATAATGTCGGATCATTTTTAATTGATGCAGTGTAATCAATTGATTTTGTGGTTTTTTTGCCGAAAAGTCTTTTGAAGAATCCAGGTTTTTTATAAACAAATACAAATCTTTTTTCTAATGCAGTTTCTGTTAATAAAGCATTCTCAAGCGTACCTAAACTGTCAATAGCATCTTTCCAGAAAGGAATCCACGATTTCAGTCCTGAGCGATGTGTAAGCATGTCTCTAAAGGTAAGATCAGTCTTGTTACTACCTTTAAATTCTGGATAATAGTCTACTAGTTGCGCATCCAAATCAAATTTTTCTTCACTCATTAATTGCATGACGGCTAGCATAGTACCACTTATCTTCGTAATGGAAGCAAGATCATAAAGATCAGAAGTTTTGACCAGTCCTTTTGTTTGATTATTTGTGGTCGGAGCTTTTTTAAGTGTAGTTTGTAGGTTAGAAGTATTGTCCATGGCATCATCAATAAATGCATATTTTGCACGTGTAATTATGTTATTTGTATTTGTAAAAGCACCATCTTCATACCTATGATAACCATAAGCTTTTTGAAAAATGACCATATTGTCTTTTGTAACCTGAAGCACACAACCAGGATAAGCATTTGCGTTGAGCCCTAAATTCACAACAGAATCAAGCCTGTTTTCAAGCATTATCCTATCAATACCAACCAACTCAGGTACACCATATGCCAATCTTTGTATCGGATGAAGATCAAAGCCCATACCTTCATAAAAAGTATTGTCAAGCGAAATAGGCAATTTTCCTCTAGTTGGAATTGCTCCAAAAATCGCTTGTGCTGCCGCTGATTCTGTGAGTGGCGTCATCTGATATGCCATCAATAATGTGTGAGATTTTGCCAATTCTGGGATTTTGCCCAGTATAAATGGATTTCCAAATATAGACATAACCACATTGTCTCGGACAGCTAATTTGGATATATGTTTTATGTTTGAAGGGGTCAATCCGTATTTGCTACTTGCTCTTATATTGATCAAATGTATACCAACCAAAACCAAATCATACATAGATGTTTTTTCTACAATGCTTTGTACCAATGAGTCACTTGCTTCTTTCGGAATGTGGTAGTAATCTACATCTGTATAATTTTTTACCATTCTTAAAAAATCAGATTCATAAGTACCTTCCACAGATACGACAGCAATTTTTTGAGATAAATCAAGGATGGGAAGTAATTTTTTATCATTTTTCAGACACGTAATACTTTCATAGGCAAACTGATGATTTAGGACATCAGCTTTAATCGAATTTAAGTCTTCGACTAGGTTTTTCATTTCGATAGGTTTATATTTGTCCAAACCCACCCAAGATTTTGCCATCAAGATTTTTTTGACTTTAGCATCTAGGATTTTCATACTGATTCTCCCGCTATTTAACGCATCTTTGATTGCTTGAAAAGAAATAGGAACATCTATAAAAGTCTCTAGGACATCATTACCAGCTAGAATTGCTTGGACCATTGCCTCCCCTGGAGGGAAATTTTTAACAGCTCCTTTCATTTCCATAGCATCCGTAAAAGTAAGTCCTTCAAATTTTAATTCTTTGCGCAATAATTTATCCACAATAGCAGGTGAAAAAGTAGAAGCCAAACCAGAAGTACTATCTAGTGCAGGAATATTCAAATGTGCAGTCATGATACCACTAAGTCCAGCATCTATCAATTTTTTGAATGGGTATAATTCTATTTCTGAAAGCCTTTTGATATCATGTTTTATCACGGGTAAGTCGTGGTGAGAATCTACATCAGTATCGCCATGTCCTGGAAAATGTTTGGCAGTACAAAACAAATGTTGGCTTTGCATTCCTTTCATATATGCGAGTCCTTTATTTGCCACAGCTTCTTTATTTCCGCCAAAAGACCTGAAATTGATCACAGGATTATCGGGATTATTATTGACATCTACCACAGGTGCATAGTTTATGTGAACGCCTATTCGTTTGCATTGTCTCGCGACTTCTATTCCCATAGCTTCCAGTAAATCATCATGTCCCTGTAGCGCACCCAAAGTCACCGCATACGGAAATCGATCTGCACTATCCAGTCTCATGCCAAGTCCCCATTCAAAATCTTGGCCTATCATC
>JBGSOH010000548.1:0-3962 GCA_041739205.1 Saprospiraceae bacterium | reverse complement strand
AAAGGCATCGAGATATCATCTATCAAACTAGAGTCAAAAACTGGTGGTAAATCTGACTCAAAAATCAATAGCGAAATGCCGCTCAACTGTGTAGTCATCGTTTGTTCGGATACTATTTCTGCTGGTCAAAATGTAGATGCTTCAGGAAAATATTTGGCTGGCAAACTTGAAGAGATGGGTTGCAACATGATGCATTTTGACATCATACCTGACGAGGCCGAACTCATACGAGCATCGGCGCAGCATTTTAGCGATGTTGGTGCGGACTTATTGATTTTTGTAGGTGGTACAGGACTATCGCAGAGAGATGTGACGCCACAAGCCGTAGTTCCACTGATAGAGATAGATGTACCTGGCATCATGGAGCGATTGCGCAGTTATGGTCAAGATAGAATGCCATATGCTATGTTTTCACGTGGTATTTCAGGATTTATCAAAGATACCTTGGTAATCACGTTGCCGGGTTCCCAAGGAGCTGTGAAAGATGCTGTTCAGGCGCTTTTTCCGCATGTGTTTCATGTGTTTAAAGTGCGTGGTGGATATCGGCATGAGTGAAGCTTGTAAATGAAATTATGCTTGACCGTTTATTATGATTGGGTGAATTATAATGTTTCCATTTTCAACAAATCCAAATTGTTAAAATAATTCTTCCTTGCAATTATAAATGAATTTTTACCTTTGCGCTTCATTTTGTTAAAACACCATCAAAATACATCACCATGGACACTATCATAGAGCATTTGATTCAAGAAGAGTTACAACGTCAGAGACAAGGTATTGAGTTGATTGCTTCAGAAAATTTTACTTCTCAGGCTGTTATCAATGCCATGGGTAGTTGTCTTACCAATAAATATGCAGAAGGATACCCTGGCAAAAGGTATTATGGTGGCTGTGAAGTTGTGGACAAGATAGAACAAATTGCTATCGATCGACTTTGTGCGCTTTTCGGTGCCGAGTATGCCAATGTACAGCCACACTCAGGTGCACAAGCCAATGCTGCCATATTTTTAGGAGTGCTTCAACCAGGAGATGCTATTTTGGGATTTGACTTATCGCATGGTGGTCACTTATCTCACGGTTCGCCTGTGAATTATTCAGGTAAGGTGTATCAAGCTAATTTTTACGGTGTAGAACAAGAAACTGGACGCATAGACATGGACAAAGTCGCTGCTAAGGCACGAGAAGTCCAGCCAAAACTAATAATCTGTGGGGCTTCGGCATATTCTAGAGATTGGGATTATAAAAGATTTAGGGAGATTGCTGATGAGGTAGGCGCGCTTTTATTGGCAGATATTGCACATCCCGCGGGATTGATAGCGGCAGATTTGTTGATAGATCCATTGCCACATTGCCATATAGTATCATCTACGACCCATAAGACATTGAGAGGACCGAGAGGAGGAATCATCATGCTTGGCAAAGATTTTGCAAATCCATGGGGAAGAACGACTAAAAAAGGAGATCCGATCATGATGTCAACGATATTGAATAGTGCTGTTTTCCCTGGTATGCAAGGTGGTCCACTGGAACATGTAATCGCTGCTAAGGCAATCGCATTTGGCGAAGCATCACAAGAAAGTTTCAAAGAATATGGTAAACAAGTCATTGCCAATGCAAGTGTGATGGCAAAAGCATTTACAGATCGTGGTTACCAAATCATCTCGGGTGGGACGGACAATCACATGATGCTTATCGACCTAAGAGCTAAATCAGCAGATATCTCAGGAAAAGATGCCGAAAATGCACTGGTTAAAGCAGATATCACCATCAATAAAAATATGGTACCATTCGACAGTAGACCTGCATTGCATACTTCAGGCATTCGTGTTGGTACGGCAGCAGTGACTTCACGTGGATTTAAGGAGGCAGATTGTGAGCAAGTAGTAGAGTGGATTGACGCTGCGATTATGAATAAGGACAATGAAAGCATGCTTACCGATATCCGTCATAAGGTGAATGGTTTTATGGCTAATTTTCCGCTATATGCATAGTTAAAATTGCTTTTAGTAATGGCTAGGAACTTCCTTGATTCTTTCAAATACTTTTTACCACTAAGTTCACTAAGATTCAAACTAAGAACACTTTAATTATTTGGGAGTAAGTTCGTTTTATTGGCTTATTGGCTTAGTCACTAAATAAACAAAGTCAAAACTCTGATGTTAGACAATCCTTCTATAATTAATAATAAAAGGTAAATGACGCTTGATTTTGTACCATTCGAAGATATAGATAAAAACAAATGGAATGGCAACGTACATTATTCTCCAAATGGAAATATATATGGCTATCACTGGTATCTAAAAAGTGTGATAAAAGAATGGGATGCCATCATAGAAGGTGATTATCAATCTGTGATGCCGATTCCTAGACGACCTTTGACAGCTTTTGAGCAATCGCTTCTACCTTACTTGGGTCCTTACACCGTCAATGGATATTCTGCCCAACGTGCTCAATCATTTTATATGACATGGAAAGAGCATTCCAAAAATAGTTATTATGGTTTTAATGATAGATTCGGAAAACTGATAGAAGTCGAAGATGAAAAACTCATAGTGAAGCATCGGCATTATATAAATCTTCAGCTCACCTATGATCAGATAACGGAAAAATATCAATCGAAGGCACATCAGCTGCTCAATGACGCTACGCTTCAGACTTTTGTTTATGGGAGCGATATAAAACCAGAAACACTGATCGAAAATGAAAACCTAAATGATGCAGAAAAAAGCATTTTGTATAGGATCATGTATAATGCTATACAGCGTAGTGTGGGTTGGAGTCTACAAGTAGTTAATAAAGAAAGTGGTGCTGTGGCAAAGGCATTTTTCATTAGTGACAAAAGTGGAATTTATGAAATATTCTCATCTAGTCAGAACGATGAAACCAATCATCTATTAATGTTGGATACTTTAATAAGGAGTAATGCAGGAAAACCTATGAGATTGTACACGCATCCGAGTGGTGAACGAGTCAATTCACTTTTGGGAGGTGAAACTCTAGAAATTATGGTCGCCGAAACGCCGAAAACACATTTTATGGATGGAATAAAGTCATTTTTCGGACTGAAATCATAATAATTTGATAACCTTCTGAGAGCTCTAAAAAGTGGTTAGTGTCAGATAATGTCAAAAATAAATAGGTCTAATTTTGATTTTAAGTGTCCATTTGTCAAAAAAATTGCAAAAAAAAACCGTTCAATTAACAAATTTACTTCATGTATTAACAAGTGTTCTTTAATGTATTAATTAACATTCAAAAAGACTATATCTATGTAATTGGTTGATAATCAAATATATGCAATAATTAAATATACCAAAAAAAACTTTAAAAATGTGGATAAAAACTTTTTTCAAAAAGATACCAGCCAATGATATTTATCTATATTTACACCGTAATTTAATCCTGTACTCAGTAAACATATATGGAAAACAAAATAAAACGAGATTCGGCCCTGATAAATTTAGTGTCTGAATTTGAGTGCAAATTTGAGCAAGGAGAGGTTGGTTACGTGGACGAAAAAGTGTTCCTCCAACTTTTAGAATATTATGAAGACGAGTATTTATTTGACAAAGCATTGGAAGTCGTAGATTATGCCATAGCTCAATATAAATACAGATCTGAGTTTTACATCATTAAGGCCAGACTTCTTTTATCCAAGACGAAGGTAAAAGATTGTCTAGCATTACTCGAGATTGCTGAAAATATTGCCCCATTCGAGAGAGAAATCTCCATCATCAGAGCTAGAGCACACGCCATAAATAAAGATTTTACGGCCGCACACAATATACTAGATGACCTTAAACTCGGAGCCACAAAAAGTGATTCTGTAGATATCCTGATCGCCGAGTCATTCATATACGAACATATGAAAGATTACAATGCCATGTACGATGCGCTTTCTAATGCTGTCCTCATCGACACCAAAAACGAAGAAGCCATGGAACGTATTTGGATCAGTGCGG
>JBGSOH010000519.1:0-1642 GCA_041739205.1 Saprospiraceae bacterium | reverse complement strand
CTTCAAGTCAATTAGTTTATCATCTTTTTTCGGCGTGATGTATCCATCTTCTACAGATTTTATCAGCCCATCTGCCACGACAATACTTTTATTATTCAACACCATCCCTTTATCAACGTCTATCAGCTTCCCACAATGTATGATGGTCGTCTGAGCATTTGAAACAAATTGACAACAAAGAAAAAGTCCGAATAATAAAAGTTTGTACATGGTCTTTTGTTTTATATTGTTTAGTGATCTTTATTTAGTGGCACTTTGTCTTGGACTCTTTACCTTTTTTGTAGGGGTAACTTTTGTTTTAGGATGGACGAGTTTCATCTCTTTCACTAGATGTCCTGCGCCAGCATACTTGTCAATCACCCACAAAATATATCTTGCATCCACCATAATATTTCTGCAGATACTCGCATCATAATTGATATCGCTCATCGTGCCTTCCCACACTCTATCAAAATTTAATCCGATCAAATTGCCATGTGCATCTATCGCAGGGCTTCCAGAATTTCCTCCCGTGGTATGGTTAGAACCGATAAAACAAACGGGCAATTTACCATTTTTTTTGTCGGCATATGGTCCATAATCTTTGGCTTTGTGTAGGTCAATCATTCTAGGTGACACATCAAATTCATAATCGCCAGGTACATACTTCTCTATCACACCATCTAGGTACGTCACTGGTTCGTACGCGACGGCATCTCTAGGCTCATAACCATTTACCTGACCATAGGTAACCCTGAGCGTACTATTTGCATCGGGATAAAATCTTTTTTCTGTAAATACTTCCATTTGTGCTTTGGTGTATTTCTCGAGTTTAAGGTCTATTTCCTTTCTGATATTATTGTATGGTGTCGCTATTTCTTTATTGTAAAAATCTGCCCATTCTGATGATAAAGCATAAACAGGATCGCTTTTGATGGCAGAAATTGCTTTTGCTGGCTCCAATGACAAAATTTTCATGGCTTCAAGTTCGGAGGTAAAACTTGACAGAATGTATTGATTAGCGACCATTTGGTGATAGCTGTCGGTTTTGGCCATGCTCAAGTTTTCTCTTTGTAGATACATAGGCACAAATTTGGGATCTAGATTATCAACATACATGGTCAATAATGCGCCGAATTTTTCTTCATCAATTTTAGAATCGAAGTCTTGATAAAACCCTGTACTAAAGTCCTTCACTTTAGGAAGTAAGTCGTTATATCCTTTTTCGCCATTTTTTTCATAGGCGCTTACCAGTCTTTTGAGTGTATTCATATAAGATGTCAGATCCACATTACGCTGTGCAATCTCACTGTAATAATCTCGTGCCAAAGCATATTCATCAATATCTTTGTAGAGCTTATCCAAATCAGCCAATAAATTTTTATACGGACTGTCAGCAGCTAAACTCTTTTGGAAGTCAGCTTCATTATCTAACTTCTTCTGAATGGCATTGGTCTGTTTAAGACCTTGTGACTCACCTATCCATTTTTTCCAATAATTTGCTATGGTAGCATATTTTGCCGCATATTTTATTTTTGTTGCTTCATCAACTCTCATGTACTTATCCATGATTTTGAGTGATGTTTCGCGTATTTCTATTTTTGCAGGATTGAGGGTATTGACCACTTGTTTGATGGCAGAAGCAGGTAGATACTGATTTGTT
>JBGSOH010000508.1:0-10044 GCA_041739205.1 Saprospiraceae bacterium | reverse complement strand
GACCATGTCGCCCAAACAAGCGAAATATCGATGTGTCTCGAAGTGACCCATGCGGATGGTATGTACATTTATGGTGCAGAAGGCAAAAAATACCTAGATTTCAATTCTGGGATTTCTGTGAGTTCCCTAGGTCATTGTTATCCTGATGTGGTACAAGCAGTTCAGCGTCAGGCAGCTACGTACATGCATACAATGGTATATGGAGAGCATATTCAAGAGCCACAAGTTGCATACGCCACCTTAATTGCGCAAATTTTAAATAATGGATTAGACTCAATTTACTTTGTAAATTGTGGCACAGAAGCTGTGGAAGCAGCCCTGAAACTTGCCAGAAAATACACAGGACGAAGTGAAATAATCAGTTGTGCAGGTGCTTATCATGGTAGTACTATTGCCGCTGAAAGTCTAAGGAGTGATTATACATTTTCTAGACATTTTTTTCCTACTATACCTGGCGTGAGACATATTGATTTTAATGATGAGACACAATTATCTAAGATTACTACCAAAACAGCATGCATCATCTTAGAATCAGTGCAAGCAGAAGGAGGCATCATACCACCAAAAGATAATTATCTCCAGAAAGTCAGAGAACGTTGTAATGAGACTGGTACCTTACTTATTTTGGATGAAATTCAAACAGGTTTTGGAAGAACGGGATATCTTTTTGCACATAAAAAATATGACATCATACCTGATATCTTATTGATAGCCAAGGCTATGGGTGGTGGAATGCCAATAGGTGCCTTAGTTGCAAAAAAACAAGTCTTACATCATTTTGCTAAAAACCCTATGCTAGGTCACATTACGACTTTCGGTGGTCATCCTGTATGTGTTGCGGCAGCTTTGGCTACTCTGAAAGTCTTACATACGCAAGATTATGTATGTAAAGTCTTTGAAAAGGAAACGCTCATAAAAACATTATTGGTTCATCCATTGATTAAAGAGGTACGATCATCAGGGTTGATGGTAGGCGTAGAGTTGTTCGATGCTTCATTATTAACTCCGTTGATAGATAAGGTGATAGTTAACGGAGTTTTGATAGACTATTTTTTATTTAATAATGCATCATTTCGAATTGCACCACCGCTCATTATTAGCGAAAGTCAAATCAAGGATGGGATTTTAGTGATTTTGAATGCATTGGATGAACTAATGAATAATTGATACCATGAAGCCAAATTTAATTACTAATTTGTTGAGTTATATTACGCAACAACATATGGAAACGATTCAGTCCGACTATAATGAATTGTTGCATGTTTTTTTGAAAGATGGAAGATATCAACTTTGTACTGCCAATGCAATCTATAGTTATGGAGATAAATACGATAATTTTAGAAGGAGTTTTGCCCAGATGGATCTTGATAAAATGGATATTGACAATGTCTTGCTTTTGGGATTTGGTTTGGGTAGCATACCATTCATGTTAGAAAAAACGTTTCGAAAAAAATATACATACACGGGCGTAGAGATTGATGAGTCCATCATATACTTAGCATCCAAATATGTCTTAGATGAGTTGACATCTGAAATAGAGTTGATACAAGCAGATGCATATTCATACATTTATCAAACCCAAATGAAATATGACTTGATTTGTGTGGATATTTTTGTGGATGACAAAATTCCCGATGTATTTTTAGATTTAGATTTCCTAGAAGCTGTTACTGAAAACCTTACCGATAGTGGTGTCATAATGTTCAACCATTTAGCCTATACAAAAGAGGATAAAATAGCTGCTGAAATGTATTACAACGATGTGTTTTTGCAAGTTTTTCCAGATGGGAAATGTCTAGATGTAAAAGGGAATTTAATGATGGTGAATAGGGTAGGTTGATTTTATTATTCCTTCAAACCTTATAGGTTTTCAATACCTATAAGGTTTAATAAATAAAGCCTTCACCCTTATTTAAAAAGATGAAGGCTTATTGTTCTTGGAATGAGATATTATAAATAAATCAAATATGATGCCAGGTTTTTTTAAATCGGAATCGAGGTCGAACAATAATAATTTAAAATTCACTAAAAGCTTATTTTTTCTTTTCCAACACCCAATTCAGTTCATCCAACACCGTCATATCTTCTATCGTGGAAGGTACTTGATAAGGAACATTGTTTTAGATGGTTCAGGTAATTTTAATTTGCCACCTTAAAAAACAATTTATATACCCAATCTACGACTCAGGTATTCAAAATTAATTTGGTGTATATATTTGCTTTTACTTTTCAACAATGCTTTTACATCATCTCTCATTTCTTCCGGTGTATGGGCAAAGATAAACAAGATATCAGAATAACACTTTAAGGTATCTATCCTATTTTTTTCTATATTTTCTAGCCAGGATGATACTTCTTTCACTTGCTTTCTATCAATTTCTAATTGTAATTTGAAAAGTGAATCTGAAACTACTTTGTCAATAAAACCCTTTGTATATGAAGTGTCCTTCCGTTCCATATAAATATTTGATGCTTGATCAAAAAACTGTTCATGCAAAGAAGAATCACCTTTGCTTAGTGAATCAATGATATGGACTATTGGGTTACATCTTTTATCAGCTCTATACAGTTGATCTTGAATTGACATTTTTGCTATTTGACTACAATCGATTTTCATATCCTGAATTCCATTGTTAAATGCATAGGTAATTGATAACATAGCAAAAAATATTATTAATATTAAATGGCCATTTTTAAAATTCATATTAATTTTGATAACTAAACGTTTTTGATTCTCTTAATATTATTTATACTACCAAAAAATGAATTTTCATCAAATTATAGGAACAACTTTACTTCTTTTCCAAAACCCATTTCAGCTCATCCAATACCGTCATGTCTTCTATCGTAGAAGGTACTTGGTAAGGAACATTGTCTGCAATGGCTCTGATAATTTTACGAAGGATTTTTCCTGAACGAGTTTTGGGCAATCGCTCTACAAAATATACTGTTTTGAAAGCAGCCACTGCGCCTATAGTATCTCTTACTTTGGCGACAAGTTCTAATGCTATTTGATCTGATTGTTGGTCATAACTGTGTTTGAGTACTACAAATCCTACGGGCAGTAGACCTTTCATTTCGTCATGGCATCCTACTACTGCACATTCCGCTACAGCATAATGACCTGCTACTATTTCTTCCATCTCGCTCGTGGATAGTCTGTGACCTGCTACATTGATGACATCGTCCATTCGTCCTGTGATGTAAATATAACCGTCATCATCTCGATATCCACCATCTCCAGAAAAATAGTATCCCGGAAATTCCGTCAGATACGACGAAATAAATCTCTCATTGTCGTTCCACAATCCAGGCAAACATCCTGGTGGTAAAGGCAGTTTGATGACTACTGCTCCTTCTTTATTGGGTGGCATAAAATCATGGTCAGGCGATAATATTCTGATGTCAAATCCAAACATAGGTTTACCAGCAGAACCTGGTTTTACTGGAATCAAACCTATACCTGCTAGATTGGCCAACATAGGGTATCCTGACTCTGTTTGCCACCAATGATCTATCACAGGTCGCTTTAGCATTGCACTTGCCCATTCATACGTAGCTACATCTGTACGCTCGCCCGCGAGGAATAAATATTTGAGTGATGAAAGGTCGTATTTATGAAATAATTCCCCTTCGAAATCTTCTTTTTTGATAGCTCGAATGGCAGTCGGAGCCGTAAAAAATGTATTGACTTTGTATTCTTCTATGACACGCCAGAATGTACCTGCATCAGGTGTTCGTATAGGTTTCCCTTCAAAAAGGATGGTGGTACAACCTCTGATCAATGGCCCATAAACGATGTAAGAATGACCTACGACCCAACCAATATCAGATGCAGCCCAAAATACACTTCCTGGATCTGCATTATAAACATATTCCATACTACTATTGAGCGCTACGGCATGTCCACCGTTGTCACGAACGATGCCTTTGGGTGCACCTGTTGTACCTGATGTGTATAAAATATAAAGTGGATCGCAAGCGTCCATGATTTCATAAGTAGCTGTTGTAGCCTTTGATACTAAAGTTTCCCAATCCAAATCAAAATCATGTTGCATATTGCAAGGTATAAAATCTCGCTGCAAAACGATACAACCATCAGGCTTGAAATACGCTTCTTTGATAGCAGCATCGACTATAGGTTTGTAGGGTATGATTTTGTCTATTTCTTTGCCTCCACTTGCCATGAGTATGTATTTTGGCCGAGCATCGTTAATTCTTATAGCTAATTCATGTGATGCAAATCCACCAAAAACGACAGAATGGACTGCACCAATTCTAGCACAAGCGAGCATGCCTATGACAGCTTCTGGAACCATCGGCATGTATATCACTATACGGTCACCTTTTGCTACACCTTGTGCTTTTAAGACACCTGCAAATAACGAAACTTCATGTAGAAGCTCGCTGTAAGTGTATTGCTTTTTTACACCTGTCACCGGTGAATCATAAATCAAAGCAAATTGTTCGCCCCTTCCTTGTTCCACATGAACATCTAATGCGAGATAAGAAGTATTCATTTTACCTCCCGCGTACCATCGATACAAATCATCTCCATCCGAACTCAGCATCGTATCTGGAAAGGTAAACCAATTTATTTTTTGCGCCTCAGTGCGCCAGAAATCTTCTTTTTCTGTGATACTTTGGTCGTATTTGATTGGGTAAGACATGGCTATTTACGAATTAGGAATGACGAATTAAGAATGAATGATTGAATGTATAAATGATTAAATAATCGAATGACGATTGCGATCAGTAATCACAAGTTCATCTATCACCGATCACAAGATCACTCTACCACAAGATCACCAGATTAAACAAGAGCTCCAGCCTTCAATTCTTCAACACATTCAGGATTGAGTAAAGTAGAAGTATCACCGAGTTGGTCAGTTTGTCCTTCTGCTATTTTACGTAGAATACGACGCATGATTTTTCCTGATCTTGTTTTGGGTAATTGTGTGACAAATTGTATCATATCTGGTTTTGCGATTGGTCCTATGTGTTTAGTGACTACAGCCAAAATTTCTTTTCTGAAATGGTCTTCATCTACTACTTCGTGATGAGCTTTCACGTATGCATAAATACCTTGTCCTTTTATATCGTGTGGATATCCTACGACAGCAGATTCTACTACGCCTGAATGTTGATCGATGGCATCTTCTACTTCCGCAGTTCCTATACGATGGCCAGAGACATTGATAACGTCGTCAACTCTACCTATGATACGGTAGCGACCATCTTCATCTCTTTTGGCACCATCCCCTGTGAAATACATATTCTTGAATGCAGCAAAATAATTTGTTCTGCATCGTTCGTGATCACCGTAAGTTGTTCTAAGTAATGATGGCCATGGGAATTTTATACATAAAAGACCTTCTACATCATTACCATGTAGCTCATTGCCACTCGCATCTAAAAGACATGGCTGAATACCAGGTAATGGATAGGAAGCGAAACAAGGTTTAGCATCCGTGATACCAGGCAATGGCGTAATCATTATTCCACCTGTCTCTGTCTGCCACCAAGTGTCTACGATAGGCGCATGACCACGACCTACTTTATCATTATACCAATGCCATGCTTCTTCATTGATAGGTTCGCCCACGGAGCCAATAACTCTTAGGGAACTCAAATCATATTTTTCAGGTTCATGCCATCCAGCTGCCATCAATGCTCTAATAGCTGTCGGTGCAGTATAAAATTGATTGACTCTATGTTTTTCACATACATGCCAAAATCTACCCGCATCAGGGTGTCCAGGTACACCTTCAAACATCAATGTGGTTGCACCTGCTAACAATGGACCATAGATAATATATGAATGTCCAGTGATCCAACCTACATCTGCGGTACACCAATAAACGTCTCCATCTTGGTATTGAAATACATTTTTGAATGAGTAACAAGTGTACACCATATAGCCGCCACAAGTATGAACGACACCTTTGGGTTTGCCAGTAGAGCCTGATGTATATAGTATGAATAACATATCTTCAGCATCCATAGACTCCGCAGCACATTCTGTACTCATACCATCTACCGTTTCATGCCACCATAGATCTAGATTTTCATTCCAATTGACCTTACCACCTGTGGTCTGATAAACCAATACTTTTTCTACAGAATCACAACCCATAGCAATGGCTTCATCGACTACTTCTTTGACAGGAATATTTTTTGGTCCACGTCTATTGTAGTCAGAACAGATGACCATTTTACATTCAGAGTCTTTGATACGATCTGCCAATGCGTTGGCAGAGAAGCCTGCAAAAACCACGGAATGGATCGCTCCTATTCGCGCACAAGCGAGCATAGCAATAGCTACTTGTGGTATCATGGGCATGTAGAAACAAATTCTATCTCCTTTCTTAACACCTTGTGCTTTCAGTGCATTAGCACATTTATTTACTTCTGCAAGTAATTGTTTGTAGGTGTATTTGACAGATGCTTCATTGGCTTCGTTGGCTTCCCATAGGATGGCTGTTTGGTCACCTTTGGTAGCGATATGACGATCTAAACAATTTTCAGTTATATTTATTTTACCACCTTCAAACCATCTGACATCAGGGGTGACAAAATCATTTTTTAGTACGGTGTGCCATTTCTGATGCCAAGTGAAAGTTTCAGCTTGTTCTGCCCAAAAACCTTCAGGATCATCTACGCTTTTTTTGTAGGCTTCATGATATTGTTCGATGGATTTTATTTGTAAAGTCATGGCTTTATGATATTTATTTGCACAAATATATAAATATATAGATTAATAGATATGATAAATGGTAAAGTTTTTTTGATAAAATGATAGAGATCATATTTATTAGATATTGATAGTATAATATTTTGAAAATTGAATATTATCGGTATTATGTCTTGATTGATGAGTGCTTGCGAAATAAACTAATAAATAATTTTATTAATAATTTATGAATTGGTATTTTTGTACATTTTTATAGTGATAAAATTATTATTAAAAATAAAAAATCATACTTTATGAAAAATCTTGTTTTTATATTTATTTTTTTCAATCATTTATCTCTATTTGCTCAGAAACCTTTATGCTATATATATGATAGAAATACCCTGAAATTGGATTCAATAGTAAGTTTTGAGTATGATGAGTCAATAGTTTCAGATAGGACAATTTATAAAGCAGTAACCGATATCCAATATTTATATGAAGCTATCGATACTTTCAAAACTCATAATCAATCTGATTTTACTTTAAAGTATAAAGTTGCTGAACACTTCGATATTAATAAGTTTCCGTTAACCGCAGCTATTAAAACTCTTACGGTTGAGAACGAACAAATAAAAGGTCACTGTTCTGCCATTATGATAGGCCCAAAACATATTTTAACTGCGGCACACTGTTATGGTACTTTTGGTACCCAAGTTGGTCCACACTTACAATTACTAAACCAAGATTCCACTTTTTTTGCTTGCCCTGCTTTTGATGGGAACTTAAATCAAAATTTTGACTGTTCTAATATTAGCAAACTGTATATCTTTAATAATGCTGATATTGCGTTATTGGAATTAAAGGACCCAATCGGTTATCAAACAGGATGGGTGGGAATCGAGTTTGATACTGAAATTGATTTAAAAACATCATACTTTTATAATTTTTCTTATCCAGGACCAGTAAGGTATCCTATCACACTATTAGACAGTAGCATTTATAATAGTGATACTTTATATTTTAAGATGGGGTATGCAACCTATACAAATAACAAGTCAATAGTTATTCAAAATTCTTTTGGCAATCCAGGAGAAAGTGGAAGTGCTCTACTGAGAGTAATTAATAATGAAGCTTATTATACCAATGCCATATTGTGTTGTGGTGGTCTTATTTTTGATAAATTAGTTCCGGAAATATTTTTTGCTATAAAAAGTATAATCTCTGAATCGATAAATGCTAATGGTGATTATGGAAAGGAATCGATTTCAATTTTTCCAAATCCCACAAAGGACATAGTCAACATTGTTTTTGATGAAACTTCATATTCTACTATTAAAATTTATAATTGGAATGGAAATTTATTGGAAACCAAAAAGATATTTGGGCATAGTCATCAGTTAGATTTAAATAATAAACCTGATGGTGTTTACTACTTAATATTTGAAAGTAATTCTGGTTTGAAAATGAAAAAAGTAATAAAAATTTAATAATAATTCTATTTGGAGATCATTGGTGAATAGAAACCTAACCAACTTTGATTCCTAAATATTAACACCGAGTACTTCATGTACTCTTGCAACTATTTCGTCATTGTCAAATGGTTTTACGATATAGCTTTCTGCTCCAGAGCCATAACCTTCCATTTTGTCTTGAGAGGTACCTTTTGCAGTTAAAAATATAATCGAAGTATTATCTAGGCTTGGTTGATTTCTTATATATTTAGCAACCGAAAATCCATCTTTTCCTGGCATCATCACATCTAATATTATTAGATCTGGGACTACTTTTATCACATTTTCCATAGCAGTGTCACCATCATAATAACATTGCACATCAAAACCTTCTTCTTCCATCAAAAACTTTAGAGCCAAAACAATATTGGGTTCATCATCTACAATCATGATTTTTTTGGAAGCTTGTGACATATTCGATTATTAAAGTGACTTTAGAAAACGCAAAGTAAAGAATTATTAACTAAATAAGCAGGTTATTCTACTAAATTGTTTAAATATATATCAATTGCACGATTAATATCAAAGACTCCTACTTAATATGGAAAATGTAATGCAAAGGTTGTCCCTTCTTTTTCTGATGAAATAAAAGAAACCTTTCCACCTGCCTGTTCTACAAATTTGCGTGTAATATACAAACCTAATCCACTACCTTCAGGTTTTGCCAGATTGCCGTCTTTTACTTGCGTGAATTTTTCGAATATCTTAGTGTGGTATTCTTCTGAAATGTATTGTCCATTGTTATATACTTTGAGATATGTGGCGTTTTCAGCATAGTTTCTATCAAGAGTAACCCTTATAATACCTGCTTGAGCATCACAAAATTTTAATGCATTAGAGAGTAGATTGAGCATCACTTGCAGCATTTTATCTTCAGCAAGATTGACTAATAGACTTTGATCAGATGCATGATATGTTAAGTCTATATTTTTTTCTTCTATCTGTGATTGCAAACGTGATAAGGCAAGTCTTACCGAACTGTCTATAGATGAATATTCCTCTGGAATGGCAACTGTAGAGTCTATTTTTTCAACTTCCAACACCTGATTGATTAATCTTTTGATACGATCACATTCTTTGAGTATGATGGCGAGGAATTCTTTCTTTTTCTCATCAGAAAGGTCTTCTTTTTTTTCCATCATTTGTGCAAAAGATCTAATGGATGTAATGGGTGTGCGTAGTTCATGGGTTACCGTAGATATAAATTCTGCTTTCAGTACATCGAGTTGTTTTAATTGTGTATTTACGGCTGCTAGCTCTTGAGTCGTTTTTGTGAGTTCGGCTGTTTTCTCTTCTAGTGCTTGACTATATTCTAAGATATCTTTTGTCTGGTTTAATAGTTCATTGAGTTGTTCTAGGGTGACACTCTGTCTTATGATATCAGTACTGAGTAATAGTTTTGCAGATGCGGATCCGAATGCACCAGTCAGAATTTTTTCTACATAATTTATAAATTCTTGGCTGGCATTGTCATCATTTTTATCACTTAATTTTTTATCATAATTTTTGAGGAGGTATCTTGCTTTGGCGCTCCCTAGATACCTTACTAAGAGTTGTTTTAGTTTTTGTACAGAAGCTTCTCTTCTGATGACTTCCATATCTGGAGTTTTGGAATATTTTTCGATATGTACGTAAATATCTCCTTGTGCTAGTTCGTCCACATCTTGAGTTGTCAACAGAGATACAACTACAAATAATCCAATATTAAATATCATACTCCAAATACATGCATTAGAAATGTGATCAACGTTTTCTAATCCGAAAAGAGCATACGGTCTGAGCCAATCAACCGAAAAATAACCATCACTGATCAAGGATTTTGAAATAATGCCACTTTCTGCTAAAGTAGGTATAGGC
>JBGSOH010000487.1:0-1842 GCA_041739205.1 Saprospiraceae bacterium | reverse complement strand
GTTCGGTAGATCGAGAGCTGGAGATCCTATAGTTTTGTATGATGAGTTAGAAAACAAGTGGATGATCACGGAGTTTGACGATCCAGCTTTAGTACTTATTGCAATCTCAAATACATCTGATCCATTAGGTAGTTACACAGCTTACGAATTTGCAACACCTAGTTTTCCAGATTATCCAAAGTATGCCATCTGGCCAAATGCTATAGTTTTTACTACTAATGAAGATGGTCCTGGGGTTTTACATAATTATTTTATTCAGAAAGACTCCTTGTTTGCTGGTGCTGATGACGTCATAATGCAGAGAATAGAAATAGATGGTAGCGAAAATACCGAAGCGGGATTTTTTGTGTCCACACCCGTAGACTTCTCCGGAAAAGAAATGCCACTTGATGCACGGCCTATGATTATGAGACTTAATGACTCATCTTGGGGAGAAACAGATCAGGATCAGTTAGAATTATACTTATTTGATATTAATTGGCAAAATGTTGATTCAACCGGTATTGAACAAATAAGTTTGATAACTACACCTTATGATGGATTCCCATGTAGTGCTTTGGGACTAGGATTTGATTGTGTTCCACAAAAAGACGGTAATGGTCTAGATGGTATACCAGAAGTAATTATGAATGTTCCTATGTTTCGCAATTTCGGAGTACATGAATCTATTGTACTTAGCTTTATCACAGATGTGACTAATGGCGAAAATCAATCAGGTATCAGATGGATGGAATTGAGACGCACAAATGATGAAACCTGGAACATATACCAAGAAGGAACATATGCGCCTGATGGACTAGACCGATACATGAGTTCTATAGCCATCGATAAAAATGGAAATATAGGCATGGGTTATAATATTTCTAGCGAAGACACTTATGTAGGAATAAGATATACTGGAAGATTTGCAAGTGATCCTTTAGGGCAAATGACAGTAGAAGAAACAAGTGTTATCGACGGAAGCTCTGGTATCATTAGTGGTGGCCGATTTGGTGATTATGCTCAAATGGCTTTGGATCCAACTGACGAGCTTACCTTCTGGTATACTTCTGAATATGCAAGTACTGGAAACAACTCAAAAACTAGAATAGTAGCTTTCCAATTGCAAAAAAATCAAATAGATACTAGACCTTCCAAAATTAATAACCCTACTACAGGACATAACCTATCTAGTTCAGAAATCATCAATGTAGATATCCAAAATGCTGGTCTTGAATCCATATCTAACATTAAAGTTGACCTTTATGTGGATAATCAATTCAAAGAATCGGTCACAGTCACTGATACTTTAGATGAAAATGAAAGTAAAAACATCATATTCTCAAATACATATGATTTTTCAGCTTTTGGTCAGTATGACATTACAGTTATTACTACCATAGAGGATGATCTGAATAGGAAAAATGATACTTTATCATCGACGATACTGAATTATGCAACAGTAGACGGTAAGCTTTCTGAAGCTATTACTGCATCATTTTGTACGTTACCGCATAATTTAGAATTTACCATTGAAAATGTAGGATTAGAAAGACTTAACTCGTCAAGTTTTGAAGTATCAATAGAAGGTACTATTATAGATACTGTAGAATTATCTTTAAACCTTTTATCAGAAGAAAAAACTCAATTAACTATTCCAATTGTCGCTTTAAATAATGGTGAAAATGCTGTCGTAATTAGATTACTAAAGTCAAATGATAATATTGAGCAAAACACTACAGATAATATTGTATCTACTGTTTTAAATTATACAGAAGATGCTTTAAATTACTCTTTCAATATACAAACAGACGAGTACCCTGATGAGACCACTTGGTTTTTGACTACGGGTGATTTTAATGT
>JBGSOH010000450.1:0-11128 GCA_041739205.1 Saprospiraceae bacterium | reverse complement strand
TATGATCAAAAACGACCACCATAGTCTCAAGTTATTTGCAACACTTGGCAATAGTAGCAATATATTTTCTGCAGTAAGTAGGGGAGACAGTTTGACAAGGTTTAAAGATATTCAAAACATCACCTACAAAAGTGAGATGGTCATGGCTGGTGTCCAATATACTTACGAAAAAGCAAAAAGATATTTCCAAAGTACATTGGTATCTTCAGGTAGAAACGATAGTCGTGAAGAGTTTACCGATGATTTTTATGCGGATAGTTTAGGGTTATTTTTGGCAACTGATCAAAAAGTCAGGGAGCGACTCCTTTCATGGCATAATCAATATGTTGTGGATTACTCGGGAGCCAAAGTGACACTCGGATTGCGTACAAATTTAAAAGAAGATGGTCGTATTGTCAATGGATTGGATGAACCTGTATTAAGTATTTATCCTTACATTCAATACAAAAGTGATCCTTACAAAACTTTTCAATATCATGTGGGTCTAGGTAGTTTATATGATAGTCGGACTGATGAATTAACTGCAGAGCCATCAGCAGGAGCAAAATATAATGTATCGGAAAATACATCTATTAACTTTGACTATAGGTTATCATCTTTTCAGGATTTTACTGTGGGAAGTTTTAGCGAGCAGACCTACGATAGGAAAAGAATCAAAGCACATAATCTACAAACTGGTATCCAATACACAAACAATTATCTTCAATTGCGTGGTGCTGTATTTTTGCACCAATTTTGGAATATTTCGACTTTTCGACCAGATTTTCGAACTTTTGTAGGTCATTATACACCATTTAATGGAGGTAATTTGGGATATGATCAAGTGTTTGGATTGATGAGTATTATTCCCAATGGTGCTTCAGGTGCCAAAGTATTTGGAAGCGAACTCTATTTTGAAAATACATCATTTATTAAAGGAAATGCATTGTATTATGGCGTGAATCTAAGTATTTTTGATAGTAAATATGCATTAAATGATGTTCCCGAAAGTAGTTACAATGGTAGGTATAATTTTGGCTATACTAGCAATGTAAATGTAAGTTATACCATGGATGTCTCAAAATCTGGCAAAAACAGAAGTCTAATTTTCAGTCTGTCCAATCATCTTCGTGGAGCACTACGCGAACAGTCTCTAAATCCTATAAATGAAAACGTTACTACACTTTATGATACACATTCTCCTTATGACAAAACCTTCAGACCTTACCAAAGAATAGATTTTAGAATTGTTTATAACAAACATAAATCTGGAAGCAACAAGACACATAGATGGTCACTCGATATTCAAAACGTACTCAATCGTGAAAACGATGGATTTAGATATTATGACGCTTTATTAAATAAGACCTTGATTCAGAAACAATTAGGTTTGGTGCCAGTTTTGAGCTATCGAATAGAGTGGTAGTTTGTGTAAGAAATCTTAGTAGAAAACAGAACCGCTTTCAAATCTAATGAAAGCGGTTCCGTTTATTATATTATTTAATCAATGCAATACCTACAGAAAAAGTAATAGCATCAGGCGTTTCTTTAAATAAAGATTTTTTGTTGCCATAGTAAATGTGGTCACCTACTGATCTAAATGCTTTATCATACTTGACATCAATACTAAATCTATCGATGTCATAGCCAATTGATCCACTAAAACCATAGCTGATGGCACGCATTTTCTCATTGTAACTATCCATCTTTGTCATATCAGACGTATGGTGGGCAAGAATATGTGCGACAGGACCTACTCCTAATCGAAAACCACTGTGTGTTAAACCTGCCATTACTTGGATATCTACATAACCAAATTTTTCTTGCATTTTTGACACTGGTGTATCATTATTGGTATATGACTTTACATCATAATCTACGCCATAAGTGGAGTATAACGCATTTCCTTCTACAAATAACCACCCAAATTTCTTTTGACCGAATAGACCTAAAGAATACTGTTGTGTTAGATTATTTATTTTTACTTCATAAATAGCTTCATTGTTGCTGTTTCCAGCATATGTTATTTCTGAGTTTCCTAACATTAGACTTGTTCCGAATTTTACACCGAATCTAGGCGCGGATTTTAATGGTTCCAGAACTGTTACTTGAGCAAACGACTGTAGGCTGATAAAACATACCAATAATGGCAAAAAAAGATTTTTCATTTTAAATAAGATTTAAAGGTTATATCTGAGTTTGATGATTAAATTTTTACTCAGATGTTATAAAATTGTAAATACACTTTAGATATCGAAAATAATATGCCAATAATGTATAAAAATTTAATGTTGACTTTAAATGATAAACGCTTATTATTTCTGTTTATTGTGTAGTTGTAGTATATAATTTTAAAAATATTAAAATAACAGTTTGTTAACGAAATTATATTCTGATAACATAAAATTTATAATGATTGTTAATCCATTCGAAAATGAATCGAAGTGTAAGGTATTGGACAAAATAATATTCCGTCTCTGCCCCAATACTTGGTCGAGCTGAAAATTTAATTTAGAAAATCAGGTGATAGTTAGTAAAAGAAATTACTACTTAGTTATGACTATTTTATAATTGCAAAGGCTACAGAAAGAGATAGAGCATCTGGCGTTTCTAGGAATAATGATTTTTTGTCACCGTAATATATATGATCGCCTACGGTCCTGAAAGCTTTGTCATACTTTAAGTCAAAACAAAATCTACCAATATCGTATCCTAGTGCGCCACTAAATCCATAACTCGTTTTTCTTAGATTTTGGTTGTAGTTTTCTAGATTTGCTAATTCAGAATTGTGATTTGCTAAAATATGCATCACAGGTCCAACAGATATTCTGAAGCCATGGCTTGTAAGTCCACCCATAACTTGTAGATCTACATATCCAAATTTTTCAGTTAATTGAAAAGATGGCCCTTCTTCGGTTACAAATGATGTCACATCGAAAACCATTCCATAACTTGAGTACAATACACTCCCTTCTGCATATAACCATCCAAATTTTTTCTGCCCAAAAAGACCGAATGATATCTGTGGAAGGGTGCGATTGAGTTGGATTTGGTGTATAACATAATTATCTTCTTTATTTCCTACTTCAGTCAATTCCGATCTAGCTAGTATTGCACCACCTACAAGCTTGATACCATATTTTGAGCCAAATTTCTCTTTTTGTTTTTTAGAATATTGAGCATCTACTTGAACAAAACACAAGATCATTAACAGGGCAAAAAATAATTTTTTCATTTATATCTATTTTTTAAAGTATAATAAATCGAAAACTTGAATTATATACAATTGAGTAACAAATTAGAATAAAGATGGGAAACGTTAAACTACCACAAATATACACCAAATAAACACATAAGGTTTAAAATTATTGTCTAAAATAAGCATATATTTCAACTTTTGTCATATGAGGTACAAAATATTTAACTTTTTCAAACCTTTAGAACAAGAATTTACAAAATCCATTACTCAATTCATTTTGTGTTTAAAATATTATTTTGATTATTTTCAAATTACTAGTTGGTTTGGGTAATTAATGACAACCAGAAAAAATGATCTTTAGTAAAGTGGGAGACTATTTTTTGTATCATTTTGAATGTATAAATGATTTTTTCGTTTTCTTTTTTCAATATTTTTGAGATATACGACCTGAATATATGGTGGAATCTTTTTAAGTATCTTACCTTTGTGCTTAATATATGTAGACCATTTATGCTTATTTATGATAACAAATAATCTAAAATACGATTTGAGAGGCGTCTCTGCATCAAAAGATGAAGTGCATGCAGCAATAAAAAATCTTGATAAAGGTGTTTTCCCTAATGCCTTTTGCAAAATTATACCTGATATAGTGGTAGGCGATGAAAATTATTGTAATATCATGCATGCAGATACAGCAGGAACAAAAACAAGTTTGGCCTATATTTATTGGAAAGAAACGGGTGATTTGTCTGTATGGAAAGGTATTGTAGAAGATGCCATTGCAATGAATCTTGATGATATGGGCTGTGTAGGATGTCTTGAGAATATTGTTGTTTCGTCCACCATTGGGCGTAATAAAAGTATTATACCAGGAGATGTCATCTCTACTATTATAAATTATGCCGAGGAGTATATAGATAAGCTTGGCAAACATGGGATTAGTATAACACTAGCGGGTGGTGAGACAGCTGATGTAGGTGACATTGTGAGAACGATCGACGTGGGTTACACGGCATTTGCAAGGATGAAAAGGTCAGAAGTCATAGACATCAATATTCAACCAGGTGATTTTATTGTTGGGTTTAGCTCATCGGGGCAGGCTACCTATGAGGATCATTATAATGGTGGAATGGGAAGTAATGGTCTTACATCTTCTCGTCATGACGTATTCAATAAAGCTTACGCAAGCAGATATCCAGAATCTTTTAATAACTTCATCCCACTAGATGTAGTTTATTCAGGTAGCAAAGAATTGACAGATACTATACGAATCGGAGAAGAACTTATTAATGTTGGAAGGCTTGTTTTATCTCCAACTAGGACATATTTGCCAGTATTGAAACCAATCGTAGATAAATTTCGAACACAAGTAAATGGCATCATTCACTGTAGTGGTGGAGGCCAAACAAAAGTAAGCAAGTTTATGGACAAAAACATACGAATAGTCAAAGACAATTTGTTTGAAATCCCACCTTTGTTTAATTTAATAAGAGAAGAATCAGGTCTTAGCTTGCGTGAGATGTACCAAGTATTTAATATGGGACATAGATTAGAGTGTTATGTGCCGAATATTAATGTGGCCGAAGAAATCATAAAAATATCTCAATCGTTCAATATTGATGCAAAAATCATTGGTAGGGTAGAGTCATCCGATCTTCCACAAATTTTGATAAAAAGTGGAGGTGAAGATATTTTATTCGACTATTAATTGTTTAGTTTTGAATAAATAGATTTATCTTTTTCAATTTTATAATCAAAAAACCTTATTTTTGTTTTAGA
This sequence comes from Saprospiraceae bacterium, assembly GCA_041739205.1. GTDB lineage: Bacteria > Bacteroidota > Bacteroidia > Chitinophagales > Saprospiraceae > OLB9. Next base: position 6,171 of record JBGSOH010000450.1, on the reverse strand, counting down.
TAAAACTGAAAGTATGACAAGTAATACCATTTCGACCCCATCGAAATACTCAGATAAGTATAAAAAGCGGGCAACTCAAAAGAGTTATGCTCTAGATGTTTACTTTCAACGTGAAGACAGATCGACGAACAAAAATGAATTCTATGATGGAAAAATTGTAAAAATGGCAGGAGCAACAGCTAACCACAATCAAATTGCAGCACAAATAACAAGTGCATTTATTGTTGGGATTAAAAATGACAAAAAGACATTCAAAGTTTATAATAGCGATCAAAAAATATGGATACCCCAAACTAAGTCTGTGTTATATCCCGATGCATTAGTAATAAGTGGACAACCAGAATTTTATAAAAATAGAAAAGATACAATTACCAACCCATTAGTAATTGTAGAGGTTTTATCACCTAGAACTATGGCTACAGATTTGTTCGAGAAATTTGGGCTTTACCAGAATATTCCTTCATTCATGGAATATATTATCATTTCCCAATCAAATGTTGGTGTGGAAAAGTGGCTTAAAATTGCAGAAAATACGTGGCAAAAAACAGAATACAAAGACATTACTGATGTACTTCAAATAGCATCTGTAGGTATTGATTTTCCACTTTCTGATGTTTATTATGACATTCAATTCGAATAAACTATATTAGCTTCCGTTTTTACCAAACAGTTTTTAGGTTTTTGATTTCCTGATGTCTTTCGATACCCAAATTTATAAGTTTATCTAATAATTCACTGTAAGGAATACCACTTGCTTCCCATAGTTTTGGATACATACTTATACTAGTGAAACCAGGCAAAGTATTTATTTCATTCAGAATAATAGTATTGTCTCCCTTTAGAAAAAAATCTACCCTAGACAGTCCTTCCGCGCCGATGCATGTGTAAGCTTTTATGGCTGTCTCTTGAATATATGCACTAAGTTTTTCTTCCATAGGCACAGGTAACATCAATTTTGCTCCCGTAGTACTGATATATTTTGCATCATAAGAATAAAACTTGTCGGTAGGTACTATGCCGCCGATGACAGATGCTTTAGGATTACTATTACCAAGGATTGCGCATTCTACTTCAATTCCAACTACAGCTTCTTCTACCAATAACTTCCTGTCATACTTTAATGCATCTTCAATGGCAGCTACAAACTCATTCGCATTAGTCACCTTGTGCACACCAACGGATGAACCAGCATTTGCAGGTTTTACAAACATTACTTCTCCTAACTCATTTACCAAATCGTCGTAATTGACTTCTGATTTATTTGAAGATGTTACAATGGCAAATTTAGCTATTGGGATTCCAGCATCTCTCCACAATCTTTTAGCAATATCCTTATCCATGCCTACTGCTGAAGCCAATAAATCAACACCTACGAAAGCCACGTTTACAGATCTGAACAAACCTTGGACCACGCCATCTTCGCCATAAGCACCATGTAATGCAGGAAAAACTACATCAATTTGGCATAACGTTTTATTGCTTTCTTTCGCATGAAGGTAAGTATTTATTCCATCTGTATCAAGATAAACTTGATTACTTGATGGCTTCAGACATATATTTTTATTATCATCAGCATGGTCCAGAAAATCTTCACTTTCGTATAAAAACCACTTACCATTTTTGTCAATTCCTATAATAGTAACATTATATTTTTCTTTATTTAGTGCTTGGATAATGCTTTTTCCAGATCTCAGTGAGATTTCATGTTCTGTAGATTTTCCTCCTACTAAGATGGCTAAATTAAGTCTTGACATGGATTTGAATATTTGATATTGTTAAATATTTAAAAGCAAATTAATGGTTCTTCAGGATATTTTATTGTCTCAAAACAAAATAAAAAAACTAAGACACAAAGTTAATATTTCGATCTAATACTCAATTATAAATTACAATAAAATTTAATATTTATAAAATTGATATGGTATATATTACCTATGTAATAAATATCATATGTATATTTACGCTTTAAAGTGGAAACGTAGTGTTTTCAATGTAAATTAAAATGAGTTTTAAATAAAATATTATGGCAAAGATTCTGATTGTAGATGATGATAAGAGCATTAGAAAAACACTTAGAGATATACTTGAATTCGAAAAGTATGAAATAGACGAAGCATCTGATGGTTTAGAATGTATCGTGAAAATCAAACAAAATCAGTATGATGTGATCATTCTTGATGTGAAAATGCCAAGAATGGATGGTATGGAAGCCATTGAAAAAATTCAAAATATCTCGCCTGATACGCCTGTAGTTATGATCTCAGGTCATGGCAATATCGACACAGCGGTAGAAGCTGTCAAAAAAGGAGCTTTTGACTTTATACAGAAACCACCTGATCTCAATAGACTTTTGATAACCTTACGTAATGCTCTAGATAAATCATCTCTTATTACAGAGAAAAAAGTATTGCAAAGAAAAGTTGGTGGTGCAAAAGTCCAAGAAATCATTGGTGATTCTGATGGAATATCTTTGATCAAATCGACTATTGAAAAGGTAGCACCTACAGATGCCAGAGTTCTAGTAAATGGTCAGAATGGTACAGGTAAAGAGTTGGTAGCCAGATGGATACATCAATATAGTAAACGAAAGGATTATCCTATTGTGGAAGTTAATTGTGCTGCTATTCCTTCTGAACTGATAGAAAGTGAATTGTTCGGTCATGAAAAAGGGTCTTTCACCTCTGCTATCAAGCAACGACTGGGTAAATTTGAGCAAGCTCATGGTGGGACACTATTCCTAGATGAAATTGGGGATATGAGTTTGTCTGCGCAAGCAAAGGTTTTGCGTGCGTTACAAGAAAATAAAATCACAAGAGTAGGTGGCGAAAAAGATCTTTCAGTAGATGTGCGAGTCATAGCAGCAACCAATAAAGATCTAAGAGCTGAGATCGCAAAAGGTAATTTCAGAGAAGATTTGTATCATAGGCTAGCGGTAATAATCATAAAAGTACCATCTCTCAATGAGAGGACAGAAGATATTCCTGATTTAGTCGAGCATTTTATTGGAGTGGTATGTGATGAATACAATATTCCACACAAAAAAATAGAACCTTCAGCAGTTAAGTTATTGCAAAAAGTAAATTGGACTGGAAACATCCGCGAGCTTCGCAATGTTGTAGAGAGACTTATTATACTTTCTGGAGCATCTATTTCAGGTAAAGATGTGGAGAATTTTGTACATAGTGCGGCACACTCTAGCAATGCTATGCAAGCATTATTTGATCAATTTGATGATTTTAATTCTTTTAGCAAGTATTTGAAAGCAGAATACGAAAAATATAAAGGAGAATTGGTGTAAATTTCCTATTCTATATAGAAATTAAAGTAAATACCTGCCATGTAACCACATAAGCAGGTATTTTTTTCACAAATAAAATGTAAGATTATGAGCGAACAATCTAAAGGCCCCAATGACCACGAGCATAAAAATATGCAAAAATGGAGCGAAATCAAGGGTGAAAACTCTTGGACAATGTTTAAAGTTATAGCCGAATTTGTTGATGGGTTTGAAATTATGAATCGACTGGCTCCATGTATATCTATTTTTGGATCAGCTCGGACAAAACCCGATGACAAGTACTATCAACTAGCAACAGATATTGCTGCTAAATTTATAGATGAAGGATTTGGTGTCATCACCGGTGGTGGACCTGGTATCATGGAAGCTGCAAATAAAGGAGCTTATCTACAAGGTGGACTGTCAGTTGGACTGAATATTGACTTGCCTTTTGAGCAGTTTAATAATCCATACATAGAAGCAAAAAACACACTACACCATCGTTACTTTTTTGTAAGGAAGGTCATGTTTGTAAAGTATGCACAAGCATTTGTAGTTTGTCCAGGTGGATTTGGTACACTAGATGAATTATTTGAAGTCTTAACACTAATCCAAACCAATAAAATATCACCAGTTCCTGTAGTATTGGTTGGCACCGAATATTGGGGCGGCTTGAAACAGTGGATTATTGATGTTATGCTGAAACAATTCGGTAATATCTCCGAAAAAGATATTGATTTAATTCCAATCGTCGATGATCCAAATGAAGTCGTTGAGATTATACGTAAGTTTTATGATGGGTCAGATCATATGCATTCTATCAAGCCAAATTACGAACTATAACCTTATTTTGATATTGTAAATTTGGATATTTTAAAAATTGAGTCTATTCCGAAATGGTTTATGAATTAATAGTCATCTGTTTTGAACCAAATAAAGATGGTCAACGATGATCGTTATTAATGTCTTTTCGGAATAGATTTTTAATTGATTTTATAAATCTAAATCAAGTTTTGCTACTTTGTTTCCTGCATTATTTCAACCGCTTCTTCTTCCTTTTCTTCATCCTTTCCCAAATTTTTATTAAGATTTATTAAGTCGTGAAATCTTATAAACTCATATTCACGAAAGATTTTTATTTTAGTGGCACCTGATGAATATTCAGGTAATTCTATTTGCGCTGGCAATTGATCCTTAATACCATAATCCCACTTTTTAGGAATCAAAAGGTCATTTACTTTTTTAACATATCCAATGTATAACAAAGTATCTACCATAACAAAATTCATTTTGAAAGCAGTGGAATCTTGTTGTCTTAACCCTTCAGGAATGTTTTTTTGGGCATCTCTTAAATCCGAACCATACGCTACTTCTTCAATGTAATAGTATTGTCTAGTTGGGTTTAGAATATATTCATCTTGCTTCCCTAGTATAAAATCACCTACCAAAGTATCTGCTATATATACAGTTGCGCTATCATTGGAGAAGATGATTTTTTCTTGTCCCCATGCTTCCACAGAAGTTGTGTACCCATTTTTAAATTTTATATTTATTCCTTTGGGTGTTGGATTATCGATTATTACAGTCCTTTTATCTGATCCACATGAAGACAGTGCGACGATAAGAATGAAAACGAAAACTACATTGATTTTGTACATAATTTGTTGGTTTTATTTGTTTATTAAATTCAAAGCAATAATAGTTATTCTTTTCCTATTTCGTCTAATTCTCTTGTATAATTATTGACATTATTTGTTTTATTCAGCTTTTTATATATTCCGTGACCTACTAAAAAAAGGCCCCATAATGATATACGTCCAGCTACCAAAAAAACGGCAGTTATTAATAGTCCTCCAATTATACTTACACTCCCATTACTATTTAAACCTTCGGACGGTGGTGAAACATAATTTTGCCTTGCTCTTTTTATTTTGTCTAATATTTCTGCATCCGTAAAAAAAGGACTACTTACAGCTGTAAGAATCTCATTATCTAGTTTTGTTTTGGCAACTAAACTAGATATTTTTTGTGAGATAGCATCTTTAATCTTTTGAATTTGATTATTTTTAATTTCTTGATATACTTCATTATGAATGCCATACTTGAAGCTATCTGAGTATTTAGAGTGATGAATGTCGTTGGTAATGTCTTTCCCGAATTTTTGATCAAGCATTTGATTTACAGAAACCATAATCTTGGAAATATCGTATTGATAAAATCCTTCAGATGTTAATTTTTCTGTAACATTAACAAAAGATTTTCCTGATAGAATAAGCCCAAAACATTCTTCAGCTTTAGCAACCTTTTCTTGGTAGGTCATATTTTTTTATTTGTTGTTATGGTTTTCAAAAAAAAGTAAGATAATTCCAGCAATTGTAATTCCAATACCTATGAAGGAAATCCTACCATACATAAGAAAACCAACAAAAAGAAAAATCCCAAAAAAAATGAAAGACAGACCTTTATTTCTTCTATTTGAATCAGAAGGTGTTATTTCTTTGTAATTCGGAAAATATGCTCTATGTCTTTCTACATATGATGTGATTTCTTCAGTAGAAAAAAAAACATCTTCTACTTGATCAATAATCCAATCCAAAGAAGAATTATTGCGCAACATTTGATTTATAATTATTTTTTTCTCGGATTTATGCTTTTCCAAAAAATTATTCTGTACAAAATTGAAAACATCTTCTGTGAGATTTGTATTCTTCCATTTTGTTAAAAAATTGTATAGTGAATCATATTCCGATTTCTGGCTAAATCTTTTTTTAAGGTGCTGGCAAATTCTGTAACTTTGCGTCATGGCATCGAGAACACCCAAACCAAGTACGGATGAAGTTTTAGGAAAACTTGCATCGATTATAGTACCGAAGGATTATTTATCTAATTTTGCT
>JBGSOH010000433.1:0-5220 GCA_041739205.1 Saprospiraceae bacterium | reverse complement strand
TTTAGATACGGAAACAGCATACACATTTGAAGTTTATGCTTATGACCTTTCGGGCAATAATTCTGAAATTTCAGAAGTAACCTTAATTACAACAAAACCATTGGATACGGGCGAACCAGGATTGGTAGCACACTATCCTTTTGATGGTAATGCTAATGATGCAACACCATACAATAACCATGGTGCGATAGGAGGAGATCCTGTTTTCGAAACATCGACATTGCCTTTTGGAAATAGTGGACAAAACATCAAATTTGATGGAGATAGAGATTCCGTTTTGGTTCAAAATGCTGTACACCTTATTTCAGATTACACCACGGTAAGTTTCTGGATCAGAGTAGATGGTCAAAATCCTAATGTTGCAGAAGCATACATCATGGACTTCGGGCACTGGGATCAAAGATGGAAAATATCTTTGCCACAACACCTTAGAATCGTGTGGACAACTAATGGTAATAACCTTCAGTTCCCTAACTTTATTTCTGACATGGATAGCAAAGATGGAAATGAATTGGTAGTAGGATTTTGGTGGCATGTAACCATGGTACATGATGGTGCTAGAAACATCATTTATGTGAATGGTGAAGAAACCAACAGTGTCCCAGTAGCTACTAAATTAAATAGTACATCAAGACCTCTTGGTATAGGTAATAATCCAGTAGATGGTGGACAATATTTCCAAGGAGCGCTAGATAATGTAAAAATTTATAATAAAGCTTTGACAGCTGCCGAAATATTTAACCTTTATAGTACTGGTATTTCTGGAATAGAAGACTTTGCTGTAGCAAAATATGGTGACATAAAAGTAACTCCAAATCCAGTTTCTGATGTATTAAATATCGACCACAAATTTGGTTTGGCAGACAATGTGCAAATCAGGGTATTGGATAATATGGGAAGACAATACGATGGATTTGTACCTTCAAAAGGTGCCATTCAGTCTGGAAAAATCAGTGTGAATACAAATGGTTATACTCCAGGATTGTATTTTGTCAACTTCATAGTAGATGGAAAAAATATAGGTTCAGTTAAATTTAGCAAAATCTAAAGAATCAAAGGTAGTTAATGTGTCGAGCGTGAAGGCTGAAGTGAAAGGCTTCGGGCTTCCGCTCTTTTTTTCCTTCATTAACAAAACAAAACAGCTTAAATTTACAAAAATGAGCAAAAGATTTGATGAAAATCCTATCATTCTTACGAGTGATATCAGACCTAGTATGGAAGGAATGAAGGTAGAATGTGTCTTAAATCCTGGCGTTTTTACTTTTGAGAATAAGACTTGGTTACTGTTAAGAGTGGCTGAGCGTCCACATCAAAAAGAAGGTTTTGTGTCATTTCCAATACTTGATGAACAAGGTGAGATGGAAATAAAAACCTTTGAATTAACCGATCCAGATCTTGATCTGTCAGATGCTCGTATGGTGACATACCAAGGGAAAATGTATCTTTCTACCTTGTCTCACTTGAGATTGGTTTGTAGTGATGATGGAAGAAAATTTTACGAACCAAAACACATTCCTTCTGAGATATTTGGACAAGGAGCACTTGAAACATATGGTATCGAAGATTGTCGAGTCAGTTTTATCAATAATGAATATTGTCTTACCTTTACCCAAGTTTCAGAAAATGGGGTAGGCGTAGGCTTGATGCGCACCAAAGATTGGGTACATTTTGAGAGAGAAGGAATGATATTGCCACCGCATAATAAAGATTGTGCTTTATTTGAAGAGAAAATAGAAGGCAAGTATTATTGTTTACACAGACCATCAGGCAAAGATCTAGGTGGTAATTTTATTTGGCAAGCTTCTTCGTATGATATGTTGCATTGGGGCAGACACAAATGTGTGATGAAAACCAGACCAGGCATGTGGGATTGTGCTAGAATCGGCGCAGGTGCGGCACCTATAAAAACGGATGCAGGATGGTTGGAAATATACCATGGTGCAGATTTTAACAATCGTTATTGTCTTGGGGCAGTACTTTTTGACCTGAATGATCCATCCATTGTTTTGGCAAGGTCTATCGAACCTATCTTCGAGCCGATACAGACCTATGAAACGAATGGTTTTTTTGGCAATGTTGTTTTTACCAATGGACATTTGGTAGCGGGAGACAACATTCACATGTATTATGGTGCATCAGATGAGGTGATCTGTGGCGCTACACTTTCGATTTCTGAAATATTAGCCACACTTAATATCTTAGTAGCATGATAGCTGAATTTTCGTTTTTCAATTCGCATCCAAAACCGATGCGCGTTCTTTTACTGACAAATTTGATATATGCGATGGTAATGCCTATCGTAGAGTTGTTTGTTGGTGCGTATATTATGCGAAACTCATCAGATTTGAGTTTGGTGGTGATATTCCAATTGGCTGTATATACAGGAATTCCGTTGACATTTTTGATCAATGGTTATTTGCTTAATGGTGTCAAAATAGCTTGGTTGTATTCTCTAGGGATGATATTGAGCGGCATCTCCATGTTTGCCATGATGTCATTGGATGAATTGAGTACTTCGGGTATATTTTTCGCAGGTTTGATTATGGGTCTGTCTTATGGTTTCTTTTGGGCCAACCGTGATTTTTTAGCATTAAATACCACCGTTGACAGCAATCGAAATTATTATTACGGTTTAGAAACATTTTTTTACACCATCGCGGGTATCGTCATTCCATTCGGAGCAGGAGCATTCATAGCAGCTACCGACAAAAATAATTGGTTCGCTGGTAATGTAAATGTGGCTTATCATTATCTCACCATTTTTGTATTGATACTTTCCGTAGGAGCATCCATATTAGTCCATCAAGGCAATTTTCAGAATCCCAAAAGAGCGCCATTTCTGTTCTTTAAATTTGACAGTCTATGGAATCAAATGCTTAAACTTGCTGCACTCAAAGGTGTAGCGCAAGGATATATCGTCACTGCTCCTACTATGTTGATTTTGAGTTTAGTAGGCAAGGAAGGCGCACTTGGGTTGATACAATCATTAGCGGCATTTTTCTCAGCTATTTTACTATATATTTTAGGTAGAGTGAGTAAACCTGAACATCGATTGATGATTTATTTCATAGGGTGTATCTTGTTTGTCATTGGCGCAGCATTTAATGCATTATTGTATTCTTCCTTAGGAGTGATTTTATTTATCCTTTGTTTAGTTTTTGCTAGACCATTATTAGATATCGCTTATTTTCCTATCCAACTAAAAGTCATCGATATCGTTGCTGAAAGAGAAGGTAGAAATGAGTTTTCTTACATCTTAAATCATGAGTTCGGTTTGTACGTAGGTCGTCTTTTTGGGTGCGGATTGTTCATACTTCTAGCAAGATACGTCAGTGAATATGTGGCCTTAAGATACGCATTACTTTTTATCGCTGTGATCCATCTTGGTGGCGCATTTATGGCTCAGAATATTTCTAGGAGGATAAAGTTATGAGTTAGGAGAGATGAATTATAAGTGATGAGAGATAAGATAGAAAAGATGAGTTGGTAACTAGTAGTTGGTAGCAAGAAGCTAGTAGGTCTTGTCTGTTAAACTCAGAGCTTTTGTTTTGCTTGGGTTAATTGAAGCTATCACTTTAGAATGGTTTAATTTTTAAAATAATATCATGACACCAATTAGATTTATATATATAGTTTTTGTTTTTACCTTTGTTTTATCTTCTTGTAAGCTCAAACAAGTATTACCATCGGGTGCTACTCCTGTGAGCCAAATCAGCCTTGCTAGGGTAGATAAAATGCCCTTCCATCCGAAACCCTATAAATATAGAGATTGGAAAAAAACGGCCATTGATTTTGATAATTATATCTTTGATTTTAATCAAAAAGGGAAAAACTTGCCTTTTGTATGGCTTGATGGGATGAAACGCAATTTCCCTGATACTACTTTCGGAATTTATACAGCATTAGGAGATATAAGAATGGGCGCTGCGGTCAATAATGGTGAAAATCATGAAGCGCTTGGTGCACTTGGCGCAGTACTTGGTGCAACAATGGTGGGAATCGACAAAAGTGATCAGAAAGGAAGGAATTTTGTCCGTATGCTGCGCAATTATTTTGCCAAGGACAATGGTTGGAATGTCATCCAAAATTTTACAAACAAAGGCGCACATATCGGTGGTGGATACTGTAATGATTTTTGGTATGAAATACATAATAATGTACTGTTTTATGCTGTAGCAGATAAGTATAAAGACGAAGCCGATTTTGATGAAATTTTATACCAGATTGCGGAACAGTTTTATAAATCAGATTCCGTTATGGGCGATAGTTACAGCTATTCGTACTTTGATTTTAAAGAAATGAAAGGACACGTCAATCACATTCCTACGCAAGAAGATGTGGCAGGTGGATATGCTTTTATTCTATATAGTGCGTATCAGAAATTTGGCGACAAAAAGTATTTAGAAGCTGCTCAAAACGCACTAAATGTTTTGTACAACCAAAAAGAAAATAGATATTATGAAGCTATGATGCCTATAGCGGCTCACATTGGTGCAAGAATGAATGCAGAATTAGGTACCAATTATGACATCAGCAGATATCTCAATTGGACCTTTGATGGTGATGCTGTAGGACGTGAAGGATGGGGCGTTTTGGTCGATAATTGGGGCGGCTATGATGTCAGTGGCCTAGGAGGTAGCACAGTTCATAATGGCGGTTATGGATTCTTGATGAATACTTTTGACCTAATGTTGCCATTATCTGTGATTGTTAGATATGATCAGCGTTACAGTAATGCTGTAGGTAAATGGGCACTCAATGCATCTAATGCAGCACGGTTTTGTTATCCATATGAAATGCCAGATTCTTTACAAGCAATACCCGAACATAAAGTTATCACAAAAGATGTCATTGCTTATGAAGGCGTCATCAAAGAGTCAATCTATCCAGAGTTCAAAGGTATCACGCCATTTGCACAAGGAGATGGACCTTTGTGGTATCCCAATATGCCCAAGGAGACCATGTTTTCTGTCTATGGCAGTGGTCATGTAGGTTTTTTTGGTGGTATCATCCAAGAAACAAACATTCCAGAAATCTTACAAATCGACTGCACAGAAGCCGATTTTTTTGCTAGTCAGAACAGTTTTGATACCTACTTATACTTTAATCCTTATGATGAAAGTAAAAAAGTAAACATCGATCTTGGCAAAAATACCTATCATTTGTATGACTTAAATACCAAACAAATAGTAGCAAAAAGTGCTTCGGGAACGACCGAAT
>JBGSOH010000389.1:0-5222 GCA_041739205.1 Saprospiraceae bacterium | reverse complement strand
AGAATCCTGATATTTTTCTCTTAATAAAGAATCAATGGATTGTTCTACCGGTCTGAAAGCTCTTTTAACTAATTCATCAGAAACAGCTTGAATGATTTTATCTTCGATTTTGCGTTCAAGCTTTCTTTTCGCTTCATTCATAATTCCACCAAATATTTGGGCATTCAATTGATGAAATGACAGAGATAATAATATTAAAGTAATGATGATAAACTTCATGATTATTTATTTTGGTTATTAAAATTGACTATGAATTAACTATGGAAAACAATAGCTATTGCTTTTAGAATTTACTTTTTATGAGTGTATCCCATTTTTGCACAGCAACAAATTTAAAATTCATTTTGTCCCCCTTCAGGGTCGGGGTAAAACAAAAGGAATTTTAAACTAGGTGTAATTTTGGGATACACCCCTTTTCATTAGGAATTTGGCTTCCTTAAAGTAAAGGTCACACTGATATATTGACTGCTGTTTACATTTAGATGCAAATATATATTTATTTCTGTAAATATGCAACGCGATTTGAAAACAATGTGCATTACTTGCAGCGAATAGCACTTAGTCTTTAATGTCTATCTCACTCATATTGACAAGCTTACCTGAAGGAAGGATTCTGATGCCATTAAGTTCCACTTGGTTTATATAGATTTGACCTCCATTATTATTTAATGTTCCGTCAATGCTAAGACCATCTTCAGACGAGTTTTTGATGATACATTTACCAAGGTTGTTACAAAGTCCAGATATTTTGGCAGCAGATTGTGTAGTAGGATTAAAGCCATTGATATAAAGTTCTGCATTTGGAGCTATTTCCAAAATGGATAAAGCACCGAGTTGAATGCTTTTGATGTAAGCTCTATTGGTTAATGATACTTTATGAGGGGTATTTATAATCACATGTTGGCAGGGTAGGGGCAGGAATCCTTGTCCCCAATTTCCTACATCTTCCCATGATGAACCGTCTCCATTTCCAGTCCAATAAACGGTGTCACCTGTCTCTATTCTTCCATCACAATCGTTGTCTTTTCCATCACATATTTCATTAGCGCCAGGATATATGGTTGCATCATTGTCATTACAGTCAATATTGCTACAGTAACCATCACCATCGTCATCTACGGCTGCTACATCGTTACTTCCTATGCAAGATGGGCAAGTCATCTGAACAAGTTTGACACTTACTTCATCAAAATAGCTATCATTGTCTGTTCCTGCTAGTCTTGTCCCTTTTAATACCACTCTCAGATATCTCGTTCCGCTAGGAATCAAAGCGGTATTTGATTTTTGTGTCCAAGTGCCATTGAGATTAGAGATGATAGGAGACGTTGAGATGATGTTTTGTCCTGTATTCAGAAACTCAATGTACATTTCTGGTTTGTCATTATTGGTTGCATAAGCTCTCATAAATGCACTATACAAGACGTCATACAAACCTTGGTCAATATCATTTGCATAGGTAGTGATATCTATCGTCTGTGTGCCGAAACCCACGTTTTGTTCATTGGCACAAACACCACCTATCGCAAAAAATCTATTTCCACTATAGACAGGCACAGAATTACATTCATTATCAAGTAATGACTCTATTTGTCCAGTCCAATTATTTAAACCTGTTTCTGCACCTGCATTAAGTATTAAGTTATTGTTAGGGCTGCTGTTATTTTGTTTGGTATGAAAGATTAGTGGTTCTGACCATTCACTCCAGTTTAAAAATTGGTCTCTATATCGTACACGCCAATGATAAGTTTTATTTGCTGTCAAAGTTGTCACAGCTATATCAGTGAGATCATCACCCGCTTGCGTATCAACTTCATTATACCAATTTTGGGATTGCGTCCAATATTCAATGACTTGATTACTTTGGAAATTTCCATCTTCCACCAGCTGCCAATGAGAAGCCTGATGTGAATTTTCAGGATCATAAAAAGTGGAAGCTTTCAGTGTTACACATGATACAATAATAGAATCCACCTTCGGATAGATTCCTACAGGTTTTTGTGGCGCAAAATCATATCTTTTGATATTTATTTCATCTGAAAGTGTATTGTTTTCTGTTGTATTTTGATCACCACGCGAAAATCTCCTCAATCTGAATGATGGATCAGGACCAGCTTCTACTTGCATAAAAACAAAGCCATATTCATCTTCACTAATGACAAATTCATCATAATCTGCGTTAGGAAATTCGCCCCAATTATCGATTGCTCCACCCGCAGTGGCGACATTGACCCATAGATGGTTATGATCTCTAGATTGTCCCCGTGAGTAGGCATGTGTATGACCGAAAAAATGTAGAGAAGGTTTGTGATAGGTAGTGGAGAATAATTCCATTTTTGTAATGATATCTCCCGTAAAATCCAATTCACCAGGTACCCATAATTCAGATTTGTATGGATGATGAAGTTGTGCAAAGACAAAGTCAATGTCAGGATCGGCGCCAGCTTCGTCAAGTACTGCTTGAAGCCAAGTAAGTTGTGTAGATAGTTGGGCAGCAGGACTATTTGAGTTGAGTCCTATGACCCTTACATTTGAAAAGTCTTTGTACCACCATTCTTCAGGATTAGATGGTGAGCCATTAAGTGGCAAAGTAAAATACTTCAGGAAATTGGGCAATCCATCACCATAATATTCATGATTGCCAGGTACAGGATACAACGGTACATAAGTCGTCAAGGAATCTGCAAGGTCAAAAAAATCATTTTTCCATGTACCATAGTTACCACCTGTTTGCACAAGGTCGCCGGGGATCAATATGCCTTCTAGATCAGATACGCCATTTGTCAAAGCTGTATCTACGACTGGAATAATACCATTTTCTACAAGATTCTTGTATACATTTGGATTGCCCCCATCACGCTGAATGTCAGACATTGCTATGAAATTAGTTCTTTCGTTCGAGTTTTTTGATGGTTGGGTTGTAAAGTTATACACCCTAGAGACAGTTCCCGATGCCATTCTGACACGATAATAATATTTGCTAGATGGTGACAGGCCATTGATAGCCGCAGCATGTATTCTCGTATTAACATTACCTACAATGATGGTACTATTGGAAGTGAAATTAAGGGTAAATGGCGACGTTCCATAATCTACAAAACCATTTCCTACTCCGTCCGCTTCCCACATTACGGTCATTTTATCTGGACCACCATCTTGTAGATAAGGTTTTACGATGATAGACTGAGCATTAATGTTGATAGTACAGAATAGAAGTAATAATATAAGGTGGAAATATATTTTTAGGTTCAAGATGTTTTGTGTTAAATTTTGACAATTTTGTTTGTTTTTACCTTACCATCATTCTCAATTTGTACATGATAAATGCCCGATGCAAAAGGTGACAAATCTACTAAAACAGCATGACCATCTGCGTTTGGATTTTTGATGACTTGTCCATAGATTTTATAACCCAACAGATTGTATACAGAAATGCTTGTCTGACTAGTTACTCCTTTGATGTCAATAGAAACTTGGTCTGATGTCGGATTGGGATGTACATTGATGGAAACATCTGACCCTAAATCTTCTAAACTATTAATAATGCCTGTGGTAAAATTATAAGTAAACTCGCCTCCAAAATCAGGATTAAAAGTCAAAAATCCACTATCTCCACTTTTAATCCGGATAAAGCCATTTCCATCGCCATTTGCCCACCAACTGATACCGTCATCATCTGAATCTAAAAATTGTAACTTGAAACATCCGCTCAATCCTCGCACGGTATCTTGATAGGTTGTATTGGGTTGTAAATTTGGTTTACTACTTAGCACGGTATTGCCGGTATCATTTTTTAAGGTCCAGCTTGTTTCTTGTGGTTGGCTATTGGTCCTAATAGATATGATGATATCTCCATCTAAGTGATCAGAAGGTATGAAGTTTGACACGAGTTTATCATTGGTTTGATATTGGTCTTGTGTGTTATTTGGATTGGAAGTGTACGCAATAAAACGATTTCCAGATTGCCATTCTGATGCTGGTAAATTAGGTAAAACAACATTAGCCGTTTGAAGAAATTTTAAATTTCCTGTCCAAGTATATTTTTTAAGGGTTTGTCCATCGATGCCGTACCAAATATCTACAGAAGTTAAAACATTGCTACCATTATTTCTGATAATCACTTCAGAAGCAGCACAAATAGGATTGACACGTTCGTATTGAACATTGGATGATGGCGAAACAATGGTTAATAATGAAGCATCATTTTGGAAATTTATGTCTCCATACTTGACCAATTGGGTGGCAATGATGTATCTACTGTCTCCAGATGCTGTATTTAAACCATAATCAATGGTAAATGGATTACCAGATGTGACAAAAGGCATGATTTCAAATTCATTCAGTACACTAGGTTCTCCAGGACACCATCCTGCTCGATCGTAAACCCAAGTACCTCCTTGCGGATAAACAGGATTTTCGGAACATTCCTTCCAAACTTGCCATGAAAATTCAGATGAGCCACCATTTACATTTATAGAGTGATTGCGTGGGATAAACTCACCTTCTTGACCGTGTCCTGTGGTAGTGACCCGTACTTTCATACTTTTTACATTAGCGTCTGTTGTTAATGTTCTAGCTTCTAGATGTGCATTATTTAGTATGGAAGTATATCCATAAGCAGTAACAGGCCATATAGGTTGAATAGATTGGACATTTCTGACAGGCGTTCCTTTGATAAAGGCAAATCTTATGTCTATTTCTTCCTGCCATTCTCCACCTTTATCCATATAGAATCTTTTTCTGTTTTTCAAGATAGGGCCAAAATCTGTCATATCAAATAACCATGTTTTACCTGATAAACCGAAATCAAGACCTATACCATACGGAGTCACAAATGACATTAATTCAAATATAGAAGGAAACTTATTATAATAAATTAAATCTTCAATAAAGATGATGTCTTCTTCCATGACTTCGACTTCATCTATAATATCTCCATCTTCATTATAAACTGGAAAAATACCTGCTGCCCAATAATAAACAGTATTACCTTCTACCAAACTATTATCCACCACACTGTAGGCAGTCACTTTGTTTGGTGCGTTCATAATGGAATCTCTCACTGCTACATCACTAGACTGTAATGAAAAATTACCTTTAATGAAGGCCATATTTGGTCTAGAAGTTATTGGCTCTAATCCTTTAAAAACATCTGCGCCTCTGAATGATTGCCATTGAGGATTGCCATTGATAGTGGCAGAAGCTCCGTAGGGTGATTTATCTGT
>JBGSOH010000388.1:0-3808 GCA_041739205.1 Saprospiraceae bacterium | reverse complement strand
TGGCTGTATTCAAATAGTTTATTTGAGAAATTAAAGCATCTTTTTGCATGGATTTAGTAATAATACTGTCAATCGGTGCGTTGGCCATTTGATGGTAAAAAACAAAACTTTTTCTGATACCATTTAACTCTTTTATTAGGTCGCCTTTCACATGATAAGGCGTTTCAACTAATTGGTCATTTTTATCCTTAAAAAATACAGTGGGTATAAAATCATAAGACCCATTATTGTCAAAATCCTTGCTGTAAATCTTGGCAGGATATTCCGCTGTTGCTCTTACAAGTGAATTGGTGCCATAGTTTCCTAGTACATAGTCGATGTCACCGTCATTGTCGAGATCTGCGCCATTGATACTATTCCAAAAGCCAGAAGTTGCAGTCAATCCATGATCTGTCCAATGCACTAACTTTCCATTATTATTTTTATAAAAAGTAAGGTCAAACCATTCGCCAACGACAATCAAATCTTGCCAACCGTCACCATCAAAATCTGTAAACAAAGCGTCAGACACCATACCAAGCTTATCCTTAAAAATATTGGCATCTAAACGGAATTTTATGTTGCCATTTTGAGACTCATTTATTAGAAAAAAACTTTGTTCTGCTTTGGGATATTCTGAGGTGATAAATCTACCGCCGACAAACAAATCAGTATCTCCATCTTGATCAAAGTCACATGCTTTGACACAAGCGGTATTTATATTTGGGATGGGAAGTAAATGTGATGCATCTTTAACCCACATTGCGCACTAACCTGACGGAAGTTGCCTGATTGTCGGTCTTTCTAAATTTTTGAGTTTCGGTTTGTGTACTACAGATTTTAATTTTGTAAATGGTCTGTGTTTTATCTTTAAGGCTATTTGTAATGCTTTTAGTTTTGTATCTGGTTCAGAACATTTTCGCAACACGATTTCTTTTCCTGCTTTATTATACCCTGATGTTGTAATTATTTTTTGAGTATTGCCTATTCTGACTATTTCTGTCCAACTATGATTTATGCCGCTCCTTTTTAATTGTCGACGTATGGTATTGACGAGCCAATAAGCTAGTAATCCTAAATTTAGATGAGCTATCGTTGATTCGTCTTTTTTATGATATATTGGACGTAAATCCAAGTCTGTTTTTAAGGTTCGGAAGGTGCTCTCTATCTCTCTTATCGTATTGTACACATTCCATACAATGACTTCGTCTTTCATGTCCATGCTCGTGCGGACGAAGTACTTGCCTAAGTTGTCCATGGCATCCTTATCCTTTTTTTCTATTCTCGTCCAAACTAGTTCAGTCACGTTTTTTTTCTTTTCATCATAGCTCAATTGTATATCGTATCTCCCTTGCGCTGATGGGTATTTTTGTTTGGCTCTCCCGATTCGCTGATTTACTTTATCTGCTAATTTTACACCTCCTTTTTTTGTTAGTGATGCCTTTATTTTACTCAGCTCGTCTTCATACCGCATTTCAAACTGCGTTTTCATCCCTTGCTCTTTCTTAGCTTTCATTTCGCTAGTAATCTCAAGGCAGTAATCAGTATATTCTGGATTTAGTATCTTCTTTAATACGACTTCTTTTTTGGACTTCGTTTCTAAATATACTACCAAACGACTTGGGTCAAACACATAGTTTTTTAGCTTTGTACGGCTCACACATAGGTAGTGATATCCTTTATTTCTTATAATGGCAAGGTTTTCTTTGGTAGCAATACCAGCGTCTAGTACGACTACGGGTTTGTTAGTTCCCGTAGCATAGTCTAGACTATCGATGACCTTTTCTATATCTTTACAATCTGAGAAGTTGCCTTCATGGACCGATGAGTGTTTTATAAATCCAAAGATATTGACCACCAAAGCCAAGACTACCAATTTACAATCGGACCGTTTTTCTTTACTCCGACCATATTTTGCAAGTGTACTATTGCGTTTTTCGCCTTCAAAATAGGTATTCGTAAGGTCATAAAGCATGATTTTGTCTTGGATGTCAAAGAGTTCATTCGTCTTTTGGGATAAATGATGCTCCAATTTTTCTTTCACGCTACTGAGTTTTAATGCACTCTTGTAAAGTCGATCTTTGTTCATTTTTTCAGGATCGTACCCGGTAAGTTCCATGACAGCTGAATTCTCTTGGATCCACCTAGCTGTAGCCAATTCTGAAGCAGGGTTGACGGCTCGGCTGATCACTTGTGTTTGGGCAAGCTGTACTTCATGCTCACTAAACCCGTTGTCTATCAATACTTTATCAAGATCTAACTGTTGCCATGTATTATAACACATCCACTCAGCTCCCATTTCTCTGACATTACTATGGCTGAGAGTATCAGCATTTACCAATCTACTATTGGGGTCATATGCGGTCAGGTCCAAACGCTTCCCGCCTACGATCTTTCCCCACAGTTCTGCTACCCATTTAGAAATTAATGGGTCTGTTTGTGGGAAAATAGTTTGTTTCTGTTGGTACATATCAGTCAATGTACGTGCAATCACATTGAGTTGTTCGGGAGTAAGTTCATCGTCCAAAAAACCCACATTTAATATAGTCCTATGGCAAATACGACCAGTTTCATTACGGTAGCTCTCGACTAGTCTGTAATAACTGTCGTACTTTTTGGTACCCGGATTTGTTCTGCCACTCGCTTTGAAATACATCCCGCAAAGGTATAACCATAGTTCCAATATATGCAACTCCCCTGTGTACTACAAATCATTTTCTGCAAAAATGCTACCCCTGATTATCAACCATTTACAAAAATGGAGACATCAAAACCACACTAAATATCCCTAAATAACTTGAATTTTGTGGATAACTTTTTTCAAATTCATAGTTTAGACCCATTTCTGAGCAATGTGGGTTAAACTTACCATTGTCATTAATCAAAAAAATATCTTTGAGTCTTGGATTATCCTTGCTAAATTCATTGGATCCACAACCGATATACAAGTCGTCATCACCATCATTGTCTGCATCAAAAAACAGTGGTGCCAACTCTTCTTTTTCTATATCTGATGGCAATTCAATTCCAGGAAGGTATTGTCCATTTTGTGAAAGATACATTTTTCCTTTTCGCATTGCTGTTCCCGAAATGTAGTAATCGTCAGAGCCATCACCATTGACGTCAGACACTGCAATACCAGGACCTAAATTGGAATATTTTTTATATAAAAGCGGGTCAAAATTATAGTCGATATAATCTACTTCAGAAAAAGTATCAGGTCGAATACTTGAATTTTGAACCAAAAGTGTTCCAAAATTAGATTGTTCATTCGTTTTGGTTTGATTAGGTTTTGCATCTTTTTGATAAATGGTTATTGTCTGATTAGTTCGAATACCTTTCATGATGGAAATAGATTTGTCAGGCCAAAATATCTCTACATCTACCAAAGTATCACGACCAAGGCCAAGGAAAATAGTCGGTGAATGTGAAGACAAATATCCTCGAGAGAGTGTGTGTTCATAAGTACTTTTTACAGTGGATGTTTGGTATTTAATATTGGTGCCAATGGCTTCTAAATTTGGTTTTTCCCCTACCAGTTTTATTTTCAAATAATACAAAATCTATCTCTGAAAAATCTAAATATTTGATTTCATTATTATTTGAATTTACAAATTCTATTTTATTAATACTAATCTTTAATACCTTGTATTTATCTTCTATTAAATATGATCTTAATAGAGGTATAGACAAGGAATTACCCAAAACAAATAATAATATAGAACCTATTAACATAAATAAATTAAACAATCCAAAAAAGAACATTATTGAGCTGATTACTATCTGCATTATAAAGCCAAAATAATGTTTTACAATATTTAAATTTGTT
>JBGSOH010000357.1:0-3523 GCA_041739205.1 Saprospiraceae bacterium | reverse complement strand
TACCATCTTTCTGATATCCCCAAACATCACTGTTATTGCCTTGGAACTGCACACGTGAAAGTAAATTAGCATTTAAAGACGCATTTTGCCCCATCAAAATCGAAGCTGAAGCTATGAAATAAAGAAGTGTAAAAAAAACTCTTACCATAATGATTGTTATATTTGGCGTAAATATAATTATTTATATAATATTATTTTTGTAAAATGAATGAAATTGTCATTCAGCAGACCTTTGAAGATAAAACACATACTAGAAGGTTAAACTTTTCCAATAACCATAACTGTCAATCTAGATACACAAACCAAATTATCAGACTCATCAAATATTTCAGTGTTCCAGATGTGTAAGGTTCTTCCGATTTTTACTGGTTTAGTGACACTATATACAAATCCTTCTTTGACTGATTTAAGATGATTTGCATTTATTTCTATTCCTACTATTGATTGGCGAGATATGTCTTCGATCAAACAGTAACTAGCTACACTGCCCATTGATTCTGAGAGTACAACGGACGCACCGCCATGAAGCAACCCCGCGGGTTGTTTTGTTCGTTCATCTACGGGCATTTTACCTTTGATATAATCAGGGCCGACTTCAGTAACTTCTATGCCCAAGTGAGATGCGAGTGTGTTTTGACTGAATTTGTTTATGACGTTTACATCAGGTTTTATTTTCCAGATCATTTATTTATAATACATTTGTGGTGAATAAGAACACAAAAATAGCAAAATGGCCGATCTTTAGATACCATTGTAAGTCATTTTGTACATTTCACTTAAATAATAGAATGTCCATACATCTTCATAAAATAAAAATCCAAAAGACCATTTTCATTGGTGGGATCATTTTATTTTTTATAAAAGTAGCTGCTTTTTACCTTACAAATTCAGTGGGTATTCTTTCTGACGCCTTAGAAAGCACGGTCAATATCATTACAGGCTTTGTTACGCTTAAAAGTCTACAATTTGCAATAAAACCTAGGGATGAAGACCATCCTTATGGCCACGGCAAGGTAGAATTAATTACAGCTTCCATTGAAGGTATCCTCATAGGAATTGCAGGCATTTTAATCATCATCGAAGCCATTAAAAGATTGGGAAGTCCAGTTACCGTGGTTCAGATGGACATAGGTATTTATCTACTTCTTTTTACGTCCATTGTGAACTACCTAATGGGAAGGTACAGTATAAAAGAAGGTCAAAAATCAAATTCCATTGGATTGATAGCTGGTGGGAAACATTTGATTTCAGATACCTACTCTACCCTAGCCCTTATTGGTGGATTGGTCATTTATAAGTTTTCAGGTTTACAATGGATCGATAGTGTACTTGCTATTGTTTTTGGAATCTTTATCTTAGTCACTGGTTTTAATGTTTTGCGAACTACACTCAATGGATTGATGGACGAAGCAGATGTGACAGCTTTAGGGATTTTGATTGGACATTTAGAAGAACATAAATCCCCATCATGGATTTATATTCACAAATTAACTTATCTAAAATTTGGGAGTGTCTCACATGTAGACCTTCACCTTACAGTTCCATGGTATTTTGATATGCGCAAGTCTAAATACGAGATACAGTCTTTAAAGAAAATCATCAGCAACCACCTTCCGGAAGATGATGTAGATATTTCTATTCAGAGTGAACCTTGCGAATATGCGATGTGTATAAGCTGTCGGGTAAATTGTTATGATAGAAAACACCAATTTGATCATGATATGCCTTGGACTGTAGAGTTGATCACTAGTACCAATAAATACAATAATACGATATCGTCCGAAACAAAATAAATAATATATCTGTTTGTCAACTTTACAAAATCGAATGAGCATTTACTCACCTACAAGTTGTCAATAATCAGATAGAATACATTAATAATTTATGCACGATATAGAGCCTTGGTTCGGCTGGAGAGATGAATATGCAGCTGACAGAGATAGCAAATCTCCATTTTATGGACGGACATACGACGAATTTAAATTTACTAGTCAGATTTATAATTATTACATACACCCACAATGGGATTTTTTTGGCTCAGAAACGTTGTACTGTAAAATCCTTTATGTAGATTACAAAAGAAAATTTGCACTTATTGAACTCATAGGTGAGTGGAATGACTGCATAGGCAACGATATCATGTTTCTGAAACGTGACCTTGCTGATGTTTTCTTAAAGAAGGATATCAATAGATTTGTTATCTTATGTGACAATGTACTCAATTATCACGGAGATGATGATAGTTACTATGAAGAGTGGTACGATGATGTAAAAGATGAAAATGGATGGGTATGTTTAGTGAATACTTTTGATCATGTACTCGATGAAATGAAAAAATTCAGATTGCACTATTATTTAAATTTTGGGCCGGAATATAACGATATGAATTGGAGAGTTAAAAAACCTGCTTATATTGTGGATGAAATAGAAAATATCATGAATAATCGTCAAAAAAGTCTGTTATGACAGCTCATAAATCAGGTTTCGTAAATATTATAGGTAATCCCAATGTAGGAAAATCTACGCTCATGAATGCGCTTGTCGGAGAGAAAATGTCCATAATTACAAGCAAACCTCAGACGACACGCCATAGAATCTTTGGGCTACTCAGCGAAGACGATTATCAAGTGGTATTCTCTGACACACCAGGTATAATAGATCGTCCCATCTACGGAATGCAGTCATCTATGAATAAGTTTGCATTTTCTTCTTTTGAAGATGCAGACATTATTCTTTTTGTAACCGATATCTTTGAGCAATACACTGGTGAAGAACCTGTACTTAAATCTCTGATAAACGCCACAGTACCTAAATATCTAATTATCAATAAAATAGATATTGACAAAGAAAGTAAGGCTGATGACGTAGCTTCATGGTGGGAAGATAAAGTCAACTTTGATGAAGTATTTTTTATTTCTGCAGATCAAAAACAAAATACACAAACATTACTCGACCGTATTTTAGAAACGCTGCCTGAAGGACCGCCCTATTATCCTAAGGATGAACTTTCCGACAAAACAGAGAGATTTTTTGTTTCAGAAATAATTAGAGAAAAACTACTTATGCTATACAAACAGGAAGTACCATACTCATGTGAAGTGAGCATTTCTAGATTTAAAGAAGAAGAAAAAAATGGAGCGCCTTTACTTATGATTTATGCTGATATTTATGTAGACAGAAAATCACAAAAACCCATCATAATTGGCAAAAACGGGGAAGCAATTAAAAGATTGGGGATAGCTGCTCGAACAGAAATAGAAGCTTTTATGGGCAAACATACCTATCTAGATTTGAATGTAAAGATAAAAGAAAACTGGCGGAATGACGATAGAATGTTGAAGCATTTCGGTTATGAAGAATAATGTAATGTCATAAGATTGATTATCAAAGCATTAGCAATAGTCCAAATATTTTTTAGTTAGAATATTTTTTTATGTGGTTAATTTTATCTTACCTTAGTGCTAACAAAATAACAAGCCATGTCAAAATATAGAGGTAAATCCACACCGAAACAACAAATCAG
>JBGSOH010000322.1:0-1644 GCA_041739205.1 Saprospiraceae bacterium | reverse complement strand
CCAATACTTTTTGTGACAAATCTGTTTTAAATTCGTTATATAGAGGATTACTTAATAAACATTCATGAATACCCCCAACATGAAACAAAATAACTTTACACAAAATATCATTCTTTTCGGTGATGACAATTGGTTTCATTTATTACCATTGACATTCACAAGACCTATTGCAGAACTAAGAGTAGGTATAATGACCATCAAAGAAAAGTGGGAAATCCACCTAAATGGACATGTCAGTTATATAACGCAAGATTATCTAGCAGAAAAATATCCAATACATATTGAAGAAGATAATTTACTGATCAACAGTACATTACTCCCATCGACAAGCATATTAAACTACATAAAACAATTAAAGTTGAATGAAGCTTTGCTTCTTGGTGATGAGCTTCTAGCTGCAAGGTTGTCAGATGATCAGTTTGATTTATTGTCTGATGATCCCGCATCACTCAAAACATTAAAAGGTATCAATCTAGAAGGTGTATCAGGCCTTGACATCAGTCGAATCATGAGACCTTATGATATTTTTATGCTGAATGGTCAAGAGATCCAACATGATTTTGATATCATTACCAAAGGTAGAAAATCGCAAACCATATCTGACACCAACAAAATCATAGGAAAACATCCAGTTTTTCTTGAAGAAGGCGCTGTAATGGAATGTTGCATCATCAATACAGACAATGGCCCAGTGTATATAGGCAAAAAAGCATTGGTGATGGAAGGCTGCCTTATCCGTGGTAGCTTGGCAGTATGTGAAGGTGCTGTGATCAAAATGGGCGCAAAAATTTATGGACCTACCACGGCTGGACCATACTGTCGTCTTGGTGGAGAGGTAAATAACAGCGTATTATTCGCAAATTCTAACAAAGGTCATGATGGCTATCTTGGCAATAGTGTCATCGGTGAATGGTGTAATCTAGGTGCTGACACCAATACTTCTAATCTAAAAAACAACTATCTTCCAGTCAAAATTTGGTCTTATGTCAAAGAAGGATTTGAAGATACTGGTTTGCAATTCTGCGGTCTCATCATGGGTGATCACTCTAAAGCAGGCATCAATACAATGTTTAATACGGGAACTGTCGTAGGTGTAGCGAGCAATATCTTTGGTGATGGGTTTCCTCGTACTTATATTCCGTCTTATTCTTGGGGAGGGGCATCAGGATTTACCACTCACCAACTCAAGAAGGCAGTAGAAACAGCGGAAATTGTCATGAAACGACGCAATCAAGACATGTCTGAAGAAGATAAAAAGATTCTTGAATACATCTTTCTCAATACAGCAACCAATCGGGTACCATAAATTTGGATCCCAACGCATAAATAATTGATTTACCAACTCGACTGACATATGTTTTTTCCAATCGGTGACACGCAAGTACAAGGTGGCCACAAACCACTAGTAAGTTATACCTTCATTGTCATCAATGTTGTAGTCTTTTTGCTCCAACTATCCACTCCGGGAAATCTCATTTGTCAGTTCTCCACAATTCCGCTCAATATCATAGAAGGAACACATTACCATACGCTGATTTCAAGTCTGTTTTTACATGGTAGCTGGATGCATTTGCTTGGAAACATGTTGTTTCTTTGGGTATTTGCAGACAATATAGAAGCTAAAATAGGCAGTTTTAAGTTTCT
>JBGSOH010000234.1:0-1716 GCA_041739205.1 Saprospiraceae bacterium | reverse complement strand
CTTTTAATTCTACCACTTCTATTGAGCAAGCATATGTGCTACTAAAAAGACAAGATAAATTTGGTCAAGGATTATTAAATCCAGATGGTTCGAATACTTTTGATTCAGGTGAAAACTTCTCTTGGGGACCAGCGTTCGATGGAGTTACAAGACCGTGGACAAGTCCTGTTGATGCTGATGATGATGGAGATTTAGAATATTTAACAAGACCATACTCAGCAGTACCTAACCAACTAGAGAATTTTTTTAGATTAGGTAGAACAAATGTAAATAATCTATCAGTTTCAGGTGGAAACGATGGTTTTACTTATTATGCTTCTTTTGCAAATACTTATCAAAAAGGTATTTTAGAAAATACAGATTACAATAGAAATAACATAACTTTACGTGCAACTGCTCAACTTTCTGATAAATTAAGTTCAGAATTTGGTGTATCTTATGCTACCGTAAATCAAAACACAGCACAAGAAGGATCAAGGGCTTTTGAAGGACAAAATCCTTATGCAAGTGCTATCCAAGCTCCAGTAAATATTCCTTATAATGAATTAAGAGATTATACTAATCCTTTCCATAGTTTTGGCGGATATTACGGTACTTACACAGTTAATCCTTACTTTATATTAAATGAATATGTAAACCAAGGGGATATAAGTAATTTATTAGGAAATTTTTCTTTGAATTATAACCTTTTCAAAGGATTGAGTTTAAACACTCGTATAGGTGCAAATATTGTAGGTACTGAAATTGAACAAGCTACGCCACAATATGCTTATTCCAATCATTTTGTTTGGGAAGATAATTTACGTACTGTCGAACGAACTGATCGTCAACAAAGTGCAGGTGGTTACTTAAGAAGAAATTTAAACTCTAAAAATCTAGATTGGACAACCACAGCCACTTATGGTACACATTTGGATGAAGAACAAAGATGGAAAATAAGTACTACAGTAGGGTATAATTTATTTGATAGAACGACAACTTCTACAATAGCTGAAACACAAGGAGGTTTAGTAGTTCCAGGAGTATATAACTTAGCAAATTCATTAAATCAGACTAGGGCAGAACAGAGTGATTCTAAATATAGATTGATGGGATTTTTTGGAAATGCTTTTGTAGGGTTGGACAATATGTTCTTCTTAGAATATTCTGCTAGACAAGATTATTCGTCAACATTACCTCTTGATAATCAATCATTTTTTTATCAGGCAATAGGTGCTTCAGCTGTATTATCCGAAGCGTTAAATCTAAAAGATACCAAGTTAAATTTTCTAAAAGCTAGGGTAAGTTATGGAACAACAGGTAAAGATGCTGGATTATATTTATTGCAATCAAACTACTTGGGTAATCCAATAGCGGTTGCAAACGGAGATATATATGATATCAATTTCCCATTAAATGGACAAACAGGATTTTCTAAAGGATCACAAATTGGCAATCCAAATCTTAAACCAGAATTGACTACTACTTTTGAAGCTGGTATTGATGCTGGTTTTTTCAATGACAAGCTTTCTGTAGAATACACATATTATAGTTCTAATCATGATGATCAAATTGTAATCGTAAGTTTACCATCTTCTTCAGGGTTTGGAAATTCTCCTCAAAACGTAGGAAGAATTACCAATAAAGGTCATGAATTAAGTGTAAACTGGAAACCTTTTACGGCACAGAATGGATTTAGATGGGATATTGGATTGTCTTATGCAAGGAATAGAAATG
>JBGSOH010000155.1:0-3387 GCA_041739205.1 Saprospiraceae bacterium | reverse complement strand
CTGATTGATAAATTCAAATGCATTATTCACATCTGCAATGACGATGGCTTTACTATTCGATAAGGCTTGTTTTGCTATGGATTTCCTTGGCAAATCTTCTATTTGTCTTTCAATTTCCATCAAGGTTTCTTCCAATTTTTCTTTATCAGAAAGTACCAACATCACTTGTGAATCTGTCCCATGTTCTGCCTGTGCAAGTAAGTCCGAAGCCATAAAAGCGGGAACGGATGTCGCGTCACCATAAACCAACACTTCACTAGGTCCGGCAGGCATATCGATTGCTACACCATAGTTTTGTGCTAGTTGTTTGGCAGCTGTCACATATTGATTGCCAGGACCAAATATCTTTGCCACAGCAGGAATCTCTTTTGTGCCAAATGTCATCGCAGCGATAGCCTGTGCACCACCTACTAATCTTATATCTTTGATGCCACAAAGTAAGGCAGCGTACAAAATAGCAGGATGGATATTACCCAATTTATCAGGTGGCGTACACAAAATGATCTGACCACAACCAGCAATTTGAGCAGGAATGGCAAGCATCAAGACAGTAGAAAACAAAGGCGCAGTACCACCAGGAATATAAATACCTACTTTTTCTATCGGCACAGAACGCAAGCTGCAAGTGATGCCTTCCATGGTTTTGACTTCGATGTCAGCTATTTTTTGGGCTTCGTGAAATTTGTAAATATTTGTATAAGCGGTTTTGATAGCATCCTTGAGATCAATAGAAATATCGATAGATTCTAAGCTGATACCATTCAAATCTAAAACCGAACTCGGTAAACGGATGCCATCAAATTTCTCTGTGTAATTACGGACAGCAGCGTCTCCATTTCTTTTTATTTCGTTAAAAACGGTCTGAATCCCCGTGATAAGCAGCGCCTGATCGATACTCGGTCGCTGACACAATTCCGCATATTGGGTTGCTGATGGTTCAATTATTTTTTGTATCATGATGTTTGTTTATGTAAAATTTATTGATCAAATAACCATATTATCCACAGGAACTACCAAGATGCCTTCTGCGCCATTGTCTTTTAGTTTTCGGATCACCGACCAGAAATCATTAACATGAATCACAGAGTGCAAAGAGCTCCATCCTTCTTCTAATAAGGGAAGTACTGTCGGACTTTTAAGCACAGGTAAAATCTTGCTCACTGCCGAAATTTGATGGTTGGGAATATTGAATAAGATGTATTTGTGGTCACGACCTTTTAGTACCGATTGCACTCGAAAAATGATCTCATCTATCCATTCTTTTTTATCTTCCATAGACTGCATATTGGCAGCGATACAAGCTTCAGATTTTAGGAGAATATCTTTTTCTTCCAATCCATTTTTAAACAAAGTACTGCCACTACTCACGATATCACAGATGGCATCAGCAAGCCCAATATTAGGAGCGATTTCTACAGAACCAGATATCAAATGTATGTCGGCTTTTATGTTTCTTTCATCCAGATATTTCTGCAATGTATTGGGATAAGAAGTAGCTATTTTTTTACCTTCAAGAGATTCGATTCCTTGATAGTCAATAGCTTTGGGTAATGCCAAGGAAAGTCGGCATTTACTAAAACCAAGTTTTTCCAAGACGAAGACTTTAGACCTTTTTTCAGCCAATACATTTTCGCCTATGATGGCAATATCCACGACACCATCTTCTAAGTATTGTGGAATATCGCTATTGCGAAGAAAATAAACTTCTGCTGGAAAATTGCGCACTTCTGCTTTGAGCTGATCCATGCCATTGTCCACATACAGACCACAATCTTTGAGCAATTTGATGGAATCTTCATACATCCTCCCTGATTTTTGAACGGCTATTTTTAGCATCTTTTGGTTTATTTGGTTTAAACCTGCGAGACAAAAATGGGAAGTCTATAAAACAAAACTGCCCACTCGAAATCAAGCAGGCAGTTGTTAATATTTATTTTGATAGGTACATCAAATCACAATCCGCTCACCTGATTTCAGGAAAGTAATGATGATGAAGATGATGTAACGAAAGTGTCATAAGTGATAATTGAAATGCAAATATAGCGTAATAATAATCTTAATGAAGAATTGTTTAAAAAAAATGAAAAATATTTTGATTTTAGTAAGTTAATAAATTTATCAATGACTTGACTTACGGTTCTGACGATAAAAGAATTAAAGAGTTTAATGAACTAAACAATAAGATTATTTTGAAGTCAGGTTCATAAGATATTGATTATAAGGTGATAAAAATTTTAACATATTTTCAACACCCAAGACACAGAATACTTTACAGTCATATAGAAATTTCCTGAAATACTATTTCTTTTTAATCTTACCCAAAATTTTATCTACAGCTTCTTCAGGACTGCCGTTATTTACAATTTTTACTTTGGCAACTTTGTAAAATGTTTCTCTTTGTTGCAGAATTTCCTTTAGCTTTATTTCTCTGTCTTTTTGTGATAAGTCTTTGATAAGCGGTCTTTGTGTATCATCCTTTAACCGTTCTGCCAAAACAGCTGGTTTTGTATTTAAGTACACCGTTTTACCTTTAACGTTCATGATGTCCATAACACCTTCTATACATGGTAACCCACCTCCTGTAGAGACGATACAATTTGTCATCTTCCAAGTTGAAATTAATTCTTTCTCTAGATCCCTAAAATATGCTTCACCTTTATTATCGAATATCTCTTGAACGGACATACCTTCGATACTTGTGATAATTTCGTCTGTATCATAAAAAGGTAGCTGCCATTCGTACGAAAGCATTTTACCGATGGTGGTTTTGCCACTTCCCATCATCCCCACTAGAAATACAAGCATAAATGTTGTTTTAGGTTTTAATAAAAAAGAAAAGCGATACAGTTAAGATTAACTGTACCGCCTTCGTTTTGTTTAGATATATTGGTTAATTATATCCTGGATTTTGTTGTAGATTCGGATTAACATTCATTTCTTGAACTGGAATAGGGAATACATTCCTATATGAAGGTACTTTAAGTTTATCTTTTACAGCACCAATCATTTTTAAATCTACACCTTTCCACTCCCATAAATAATCACCATCTGAAAACTGACCAAATCTGACGAGATCGGTTCTTCTATGGCATTCCCAATAAAGTTCTCTAGCTCGCTCATCTAAAATTGCAGGCAGGGTCAAATCAGATTGATCAAAATTACCAGTTGTACCGTTGTAAGCCCTTTCTCTAACTTTATTGAAATATTCAGCAGCTTTAACTTTATTTCCTCCATCTGCCCCTCTAAGTATAGCTTCTGCAGCCATAAGATAAACATCTGCCAATCTGAACATCGGGAAATCCGTATCTGGAAATTCTGTATCAGACCCTCTTGACCCCGATGAAGTAATATTTTTAAATTTTAGCACGGCATACCCATTGGTAAAAT
>JBGSOH010000057.1:0-33878 GCA_041739205.1 Saprospiraceae bacterium | reverse complement strand
ATTTTACTAGTAATTGTTCGACCGTTTCTAAAAACTTGAAAGCCCTATCTACCATAAATTTCGTTTTTATTCTTGTGTACTTTTAACAGAATCGAACATTTTCTTTCCTTTTTTATTTCTCTCCAAATCCATTATTTTGTCACTGCCTGTGTATGTTTGTATCATTTTACAATTGACATAATACTCCTGCCCTTTGACTACATTTATTGAAATTGATTTATCACCAACGTTTGGCGCCCAGAATACATTCTTTCCGAATTTAGTTACCTTATAAGTGAATTTTGAATTGTTTTTCAACATAACGAGTTTATTCCCCAGAGCATCTCTAATATCGAAGTTTCTAAGTGAACCAAAAAAGCTATCAGGTCTAAAAAAGTGGATAAGAGAATAATTAGCTGAGTCAGGCAAACTAGAAAATTGAATCAATGAATCTATTTGGTATAAACTCGCTTCTATACTGTAGCAAGATTTTATAAAATCTGGGCTTTCTAATTTAGTTAGTTTGATAATATTAGCATTCGAAGACCTAGCTTCTTGTTGTGCTTGGTAAATTACTTTTTCATAAGTGCAATTCTTTGGCAATCCTCTACCGTCTATCTTAATACTTCCAATTGAAGTTGCATTCTCAGGAATATCTTCATCTAGATCAAATACATATATAGTTTCATTTGGGGATAACTTCTTTGGATTACTATTAACAATGTTACTACTTATTTTTGTAGAACAAGCCCCAAAAACAATAATTAATAATAAGAAAAAATAATTGCGTGTTTTCACATTTCTTTATTTATACATCATAATTTATGTATTTTCATAACAAACCTACGACACACTTTCGGTCTTTCCAAACTAATCATAGAAAATCTATGTAAAACTTATTATTCATCGTTTTCTGCTCAATCAAACTTTCGGGTAGAAAGTGTAAAGGAGTAGATGAAACTAAGGTATGGAGCGTTTGTCTGGGCCATGATACAAAGACAATGGAAAGGAATACATCTGGAGATTGCAATTCAATACTAATAGATTTGGAAAGGTTAACATGATTGGAAGTAATTCTTATGAATTAAAAATCGCTAGCGAAGATCACTATAGCGTGGGTGTTTATAACATCACACTATACGGGTCATGTTCTCATTGGACAACGCTTGTCTTGAATGTCTTGAACCTACATATAGTTTTTATCTACTGTCTTTTTCATTCGAGTGTTTAAGTTTATAAATTTCGTCTATTTCCA
Organism: Saprospiraceae bacterium; assembly: GCA_041739205.1. Classification (GTDB taxonomy): domain Bacteria; phylum Bacteroidota; class Bacteroidia; order Chitinophagales; family Saprospiraceae; genus OLB9. Next base: position 32,644 of record JBGSOH010000057.1, on the reverse strand, counting down.
ATTTGTTTTTCAAGTCTCTCGAAATTCTGTACGTTCCGTCATTTAAAATTTCTATATCCTTGCTGCTAATAGCTAATAATACCTCTTCCGCAAAGTCTTTTAGTTGCTCGTGATAAAACTCAAATTCAGCTGAACATTTTTCATATTCAGCTTTCCAATTGTTGCCAAAGAGTGTTTTCAAATATCCCTCTTCTGTCCAGTAAAGGTGGTTCAACCCTAAATTTCCTAAAAATTTGTATTGATATCTTCTTTTTTCATTGTTTTGGTAAACTCCACAATATAAATGATAAATTTTGTCAAGATTTAGGTTAGTTTTTTCTGGTTGGGATAGAAAGTCGTTTAGAATATTTATTAGTTTCCATGTTTCAAATTGTCCTTCTTCAATAATTCTAGTCTTTATTAAGTTGGGCAATTTTACTTTGTCATATTTGTCTTTGAAATTCAATTCAATTAAATTAAAATATGTTTCGCTGTCAAGTTGTTGCTCTAAATCTATTTGCGAATAAATAAATTTCTCTAAATCCTCTACAGATTTATCTCCTATAAGAAATTTGTAAAACTCTATTTTATTCTTGTCAGATACGATTGTCATAATATGGTAGTTTCTTTACTATTACCGCTTACTTACCTATTTCAACAACAAACCTAAGACACACTTTCGGTCTTTCCAAACTAATCAAAGAAAATCTATGTAAAACGTATCATTCATCGTTTTCTGCTCAATCAATCTTTCGGGTAGAAGATATAAAGGAGTCGAAAACAATCAAAGTCTATTTTACAAGTTCTAACTTAATTGTATCAATTAATATCCTGTTTCCTTTAGTTGGAAATAATTCTCTTATATTTTTCCATCTTCCTTTTTGTTTAATCAGTATAACTTTACAATCCAAATCTAACCATAACTCAAATCCGACATGTTTCTCTTCAGTCGAATTAACGGTAACTATATATTGATTTGTTTTTTCCGTTTCTTCAATCTTAACTTGATTGTTTGAAGTTTCTAAATTAATATCATTATCACGAATAGTTACCTTTTCAAACATAGGAATTTTTGTGAAAAGTACTTTACTCTTACCAATTTTAAGTTTAGGAAATTCCTTGAATTCTGGATACCAACTATGCAATATAATTTTAGGTTTTTTCTCTAATCTAATGGTATCTTGTCCATAAACAAAACTGAATGATTTGAACAGAATAAGAAAAATACAAAAAAGTAAAATTTTCATAGTCCGCAATTTTTTAAAAATTTTCATAACAACTAGTAGTAAAGGTTAAGTCACGAAATGGGTGATTATTATTCGATTATGAGTTACGGCTTAATGATTCTCGTTAACATATTTATCTAGTATTTGTAGCAAATTTGTATTTTTTATCGCATCATTTACTGCCTCTACCTTGAGATCTGGGATAATAAAATTATCTGACTTTTTAATTTTTTTGTTGACCGCTATGATTGGTCTTCTTTTTGGGTCTAGTTGTGCTAATTGATTAGGTTTCATTTTTCTTTTTTTACGACAATGAATGATTTATAATTTATGTTCTTATTAAAACGTTATGGTACAAAAGTCAGCATCCAAATATCCAATGCTTTTTTGTCTCCTTCTGATAAAGAGTTATAATTGTCTGGAGATACGTAGGTTAAAGCTGGCCATTCTTCGTGAACTTTACCCAAAAGCTACATTTGTATTTTATGGTTTCGGACATCTTGATTTAAGGTGATGTAGTTTAAAATTAGGGTTTGACTAAGCGACGGCTCTTCCCGATAGGGCGAGATGTCCGTGGTAGCCAGTGTTCCCGCTAAAGTCGGGAGACGCTATGGCTTCGTGATTTTGTCACTCTCTACCTTTTTATTTGTCTTAAGATTTTTTAACCATTCTTCAACTCCTGGTTTACTCAAAGCTTCTTTTGCTCTTTTTGTTTTTTCAGGAAATAAATCTACATTTGAATATTGGTCCAAAGCAGGATTGTAATTTGAAACTTTATTTGTTTTTACTTCTGTTGACATCTTTTAATTATTTCTTTAATATGAAAAATCCTTGATAATTTACTCCTTTTTTAAAACGTTCAAATCCTTGTTCAAGTTCCCCATAGATTATGAAATCTCTTGAGATGAAGTCATAAAACTTGTTAATGTTGATTTGATAAAGTCTAGTTCTACTTGTTGTACTTCCTGATAAATAAACGTTTGCATCTGGGTATTCTTTGTAGAATGTATAAATCGTAAACGCTACAGTGGCTAAAACCCTGTCGGTATCACCATTGTTTGTAACTGCTCTATCATCTATTGTTTCATATGTAAGGTTCTTATCTCCAAAACCAAGATTGTATACTATTGGGTCGTCGCTAATCTTAGTATATTTTATTACTTTGACAATACTCCCTTTGCTACCTTTACTAACGAACTCAAAGTAAGTGGAATTTACTTCTATTTCTATATCGTATTTATCTAAATTCACTCCATCAATATTTTATATCGATTCTATTTTTAAGGTAAAGATATCAATTTCCTATTACAATTCTTTCACATCTACCGAGATTTCCATATCTGCCACCATTTTTTATTTTCAGTTTCGCCTTTTTCATTAATGTGGTCAACGTAGACATTCAACATGACTGAAATTCTTTTTTCTGCTTCTTTTTTAAATATTCCATTATAGTAGTCTTTAACGAATGAATGATTAAAGCTTTCATGGGGAAACAATTCTGGTCTCATTCCATTATTTCTCGAAACTACATTCATTGGAATACTTTCTGCAAACTCATATCCCCAAATATCATTGCTGAGCCAACCAAGGTAAACAGTTTCTTCGCTTTCTTTTTGAAACCTTTCTTCTTAATCCAAATAGCTTTTTTCACTTAACGAAACCCAAATCCCATAATATAAATCTTCACAATGATCATTCACTTTTTGAGTTAAAACACATCTGATAAATCGATCTGTTAGTTCTTCGTATTTAATGGTACAAAAGTCAGCATCCAAATATCCAATGCTTTTTTTGTCTCCTTCTGATAAAGAGTTATAATTGTCTGGAGATACGAAGGACAAAGCTGGCCATTCTTCGTGAACTTTACCGCAACAACTACATTTGTATTTTATGGTTTCGGACATCTTAATTTATGATAATTTTGTTTAAAATAAAGGTTGCGATTTACGACGGCCGGTTCCCCATAAGGGTGGCTGTTATCAAATCACTTGTTACCATATGTAATTTATCTACCAAAATTTCCACCATTTATTTGTTTTGGTTATAGGATTTTGGGGAAATGAAATGAGTTTTTCCAATTTTTCATCTTTTGATCTCGAATAAGTTAATTGCGTTTCATTAATTTTATCTCCTGATATACTTTGACGACTTCTTAACGTAGTGCCTGTATTTGAATTTTGGAATATTTTTAACTTTTCCCAATAATATTCAAGCCCTTCAGGATTTGAATATTCATCTCCACGATACAGAATTCCTTGTTCCACCAATTTGTTCTCTATTTCAAAATTAATAAAAGCAAGACCACCAGAACCAACATCGACAGATATATCAAAAAAATAATTCTGGCCTTTGTAGCCTAATTGTTCTAATTGACAATTGAATTGCTTAGCTAAATTTATTGTGTCGAAAAACATAAAATGGTCAAGCTCAAATTCTAAACTAAATATTTCAGAATTAGCATTCTCAACCTTTAAAGTGTATTTTGCTAATCTATCTCTTATAATTTCTTGATTTAAGTCGCAATACCTTACTATACCTTTAGTGATCCTACAAGATTCTTGGAATATTTCCTTAAATTCATCAGGCCATTGCCAGATTTCGACATCACAAACAAAATATTCTTCAGGCGAAATTAGATCATAAAAATGTTCATTTTCCATTTTAAATATTTAACTTGATTCCCCTTTATGATAACTTACTTATTTCCACAACAAACCTACAACACCCTTTTCGTTTTACCAAACTTTCCCAAAACAAATAACAAACTAATTACTTATTTATTTACTATCCATCTACAGCAGATATATCTGTAATGTAGTCATTATATGATGTCTCGATTACCTTATAACGCCATCCGATTACTTTGTAATCAGTTAGCGTTTCTTTGCAACACTTCAGTGTTTTAAAGATTCACTTAGACGTTATTTAGCGATGCTTGAATGTTGCAAAGCAACGTTTAAGCAATCTTTAATTTGTTTTAAGTGTTGCAAAGAAATGTATGAGTATTAGTTTGTACAACTGAAGTGTTGCAAAGAAACCTTTGCGTGTTCCTTTGTAACACTTGAAGGTTATCTTGTAACCTTTAAGCAAAACCTCTTAATCCAGTTGGATACACTATAAATTGATGTAAATATTTTCTGAATCTATGTGGATTCAGAAAATATTCATGTGGATATAGAAAGTATTTATATAGATTCAGAAAGTATTCATTTGAATACTTAAACTATCCTTGTGGATATCTAAAATATGCAGTTGGATATTTAGTGTTTTCATTTGAATACCTAATGTATGCACTTGGATATTTAATAAATGTACTTGGATACATAATGTATGGACGTTTATTCCTAATATTTTGATGTGAATATTTCATTAAACGCTAGGGCTTGAAAAAAAGCACTAAGTCTACATTTGATCCTTTTATATGCTAACTGTAATATTTACAAAGATATGTTATTTTGACCAAAGTTTGGTAAATTATTTTGATTCATGAGCAATTTTACTAGACAAAATCTGGATTCATTCTAACTTAAGAGCCATTTAGCAATCCTTTTGTTTACAATTTCATTTGAAAAAACTAAACCACTATCTTTTTGGTTTAGACTTATTTCCAACTCCTTTTTATGTGATTCAGGTATAATGAAAACATCTTTTGCAGACTTCTCTATATCAATTAGGTTTAATATTTCTTCTAGAAGATAAGATTCTTCTATAGTGTCTATTTTTTCTTTTACCCGATTTTTTAGCTCTACATCTATCATTACAAGTCAATTTACTATTTTACTTTAACGCTAAGACAATGAAAAAAGTGCCAAATATTGCTTTTAGACTTAAATATGCTATTTACATAATATTTACAAAGATAAGTAACTTAGACTTAATTCCAAAGATTTTTTTTAGATAGCCTTTTCCTAAATACTTGAAGTTATCCTTGACAACATCCATTCCAATTACAATCATCCATCTAAAACAAAAAAAACCGCTGCACAACTGAATGCACAACGGTTATTTAATTTCTACTGGTACCGAAGGTGGGACTCGAACCCACACACTATTGCTAGCACTGGATTTTGAGTCCAGCGTGTCTACCAATTCCACCACTTCGGCAGAAATCTCTTTGATTAATATCTCTATTTCAAAGCGTGCGCAAAGGTAGATATATTTTCTTTAATACGCAAAAGATATTTTGATTTTAAATAATAATCTTTTATTTTATCTAAGACTTCATCACTCTTGTCCCCGCCATCATATCGATCTACATCTGATGCTACACCGCTATTAAGTTCCTTTTCAAATGTTTGCATATCACTTAGCACCTCATCATACCTTTGTTGATCAAAATCTAACTGTAGGTCCATGATCGTCTCATTGATATCCATCATCTCCATAAGGAAATCAGCAGGCATCACTTGGTTGTCAGGTCCACCTATTTTGCCGTGAAGCTCTAAGATGTATTTATATCTACTTTCTCTGTCTGATAATACTTTATAAGCTTGATTGATCTTTTCAGACATAACGGCTACTTGTGCTTGTCGCTCGATTGACTCCTGTGTAAAAAAGTCAGGGTGCCACTTGCGACTCAGTTTATAATACTTGGTCTTAAGTGCTTGCTCTTCCAATTGGAAGCAAACTTCGAGATCAAAAAGCTCAAAATAATTCATCTCAGACATGCCCACCAACTATTAAAACCATCTTAATATATCTAAGCCCAAAGCAAATACCATCAAACACATCAATAAGATGAATCCTATGTAATTGACCACTTCCATAAACTTGTCAGATGGAACTTTGCCTGTGATCACTTCCCAAATCAAAAATACTACATATCCACCGTCTAATGCAGGTATAGGCAATAAGTTAAAGAATGCCAATAAGATAGACAAACTTCCTGTCATCGCCCAGAATACGCCCCAATCCCATGATGGATCAAACATAGAAGCCATAGAAAACACACTACCAAGTGATTCCGTTGCCTTCATTTTTCCTGAAAATATCTGTCCAAATGCTTTCAATTGGTCTCCCAAGAAATTGACCGCTCGGCTTGCCCCTTTTGAAAAAGAAGTCATGAGTCCAAAATTCTCTGTAGATGGCGTGATAAACATTTCCGCAGCCTGCATTTTGATACCTATGGTAGCTTTGTGAGAAACAGCTACATATTTCTGAATAGTATCCGTTGCTGTGGTTAATGTCATTTTTGCTATACCATTTCTGAGTGGAATCAATAACTTTCTAAGTTCGTGTTGATACTCGACATTATTTCCATTGACATTGATGATGTTCATATCTTTTGTGATACCCGACTTTGCAGCAGTTCCTGAAGTATCTACTTCATCGATACCAAATGGTACTCTCAAGTAATATAGTTCTTTACCTTTGTTGTCATATTTGGTAATTTTGGCAGACAAGTCCGCAGGTACAGGTAGGGTAATTTCCTTACCATCACGCTCAATGACGATTTCTTTGGCTTCATTGATGATGATTTCTTTTGATACTAATCTTGGATTAAATTTTTCGATAGCGACACCACCCGCTGATAAAACTCTATCACCATCTTGAAGACCTAACTCCATACCGAGTGAATCGACAGCTAGGCCGAATTTAGCATCTGCAGTTTTTATATAAGATTCACCCCAATAAAAGATGATACCAGCAAAAATCAGGATACCTAATATAAAATTGACTGTGACCCCACCGATCATGATGATCAATCTCTGCCATGCTTTTTTTGATCTGAACTCCCATGGTTGTGGTGGTTGCTTCATTTGCTCTTTGTCCATACTTTCGTCGATCATGCCTGATATTTTGACATATCCACCGAAAGGTACCCAACCTATCCCCCACTCTGTGTCACCTATTTGTTTTTTGAATAAGGAAAAATAAGGGTCAAAAAACAAGTAGAATTTCTCCACCCTTGTCTTGAACCATTTTGCTGGTAAATAGTGACCCATTTCGTGCAAAACCACAAGAATCGAGAGACTTAATATAAGTTGTAATGCTAAACTGACTTTATCCATTATAGGAATTTTATTTCACAAATGATTTAATACGAATGATTTAAACGAACAAAATTTTGATATTGTTTAAAAATCGGAGTGCAAATTTACTTTAATATTAAACAATGGGGCCATTCATTGTAAAATATTCCTTAGCTTTATGAAAAATTTAATTGTAATGTTTCTTTTTTATACAAATCAAGTCTCAGAAAATCAGCTTAGACTTACCGAAGATGAACACCAACATTGTACCAAAGTACTACGGAAACAAGTGGGTGACGATATCTCTATTACAGACGGCAATGGTCATATTTACTCCGCTAGAATTTCCAATGTTGCTAAAGCGGAAACTGTGTGTAATATTTTGAATACAGATACAAAACCTAGACCACATCCAAATATTATCATTGCAATCTCTCCTACCAAAAATGCATCAAGGTTAGAGTGGTTTGTAGAGAAGGCTGTAGAAATTGGCATCAGCGAACTCATTGTTTTTAATGCGCAAAGGACAGAAAAAAAGTCTTTTAACCACAGTAGAATCCATAAAATAATGGTATCAGCTATGAAACAATCGCTTAATGTACATCTGCCAACATTGAATTATTATGAAACTACTAAACTACTTTTGGCAAAAACAAAAGATATAGATCAAAAATTTATAGCCCATTGTGACGGCCCTACTTTGAGTTTACATGCTAGTTTGGATAAGTCCAAAGATGCAATTGTTTTGATAGGTCCCGAAGGAGATTTTACCCATCAAGAAATCGAAATGGCCCTAGAAAATGGTTTCAAAGCCGTGACATTGGGAGATTCTAGACTGCGTACTGAAACGGCTGGCCTCGTAGCACTGATGATGGCGAAAGGATATTAACCCCAATCTTGTTAATCTTTGTTAAATAAGGGCAATTCATCCGTTTAATAAAACAAAAAGAGCCAATAATCTCTTGAATGGTTTTAATTTTGCAATTATCATGTCCCAATCAAAATACACATCTCATCATGAGTAGATATTTACATTTGTTATTATTGACTTCAAGTTTGCTGCTTTTTTTCGGAAGTTGCAAAGAGAAAAGTAGAACATACAAACCTACCACTACCACGATAGAAGGCACGATTACCTCAGCGGTTGCACCTGTCATTATTCTTCGTGGTACAGAAGATATTAAAGCAAGTATCACCCAAGAAGGAAAGTTTTTTATCCAAGCAGAATTAGACAGAAGCGGAATCTACACCCTACTTCATGGAGATCAAAGCGTATCTTTATATATTGTCCCCGGGGACCGCATAAGCATTATAGGCGACTACAGGACATTGGATGCGGCAACAAAATTTTCAGGCAGCCATGAGTTGGAAAACAATTATCTGATTCATTACCACAACTTACAGCTAGTAAGTGAGCCACAAGATATGTATGCTTTTTTCTCAAAAAACGAAACAGATTTCCTAAAAGCTGTTGAAGATAGACTTAATATTTTTGTTGAAGATCAACAAGAATATCAAAAGAAAAATGGTGCTTTCGAAGAAGATTTTGCAGAACTTATGTCCGCTGAACTGTCTTATGATGCTGCTAATCTAAAAATGACTTATCCAGAATACTACACCTACATCATGCCCGATAGTACGTTAAACCTAAGTGATACTTATGACAGTTTTTTCCAAAACTTAGAAATAGATACAGATGCAAACTTACTAGTGCCTTCCTATATTCCATTCATTAGTTTGTACCTTGATTTCAATACAAAAGCAGACACGACATCAGCAAAAACAGCTCTCGTAACCAGCAAATTTAGTAATATAAAGACCTTATTTAAATCCCCAAAAGTCAAAGAAGTCCTTTATTATAACTTGCTAAAAAATACGCTTAGTACGTCTATCAATGAAACTTCATTGGTCATAGATAAATACCGTACTGCTCAGACCAATCCAACATTTCTAGAAGATATCAATAATCAATACCAACAATGGCAACACCTTATAGTAGGTCAGCCCGCGCCAAAATTTGATTATAAAGACATCAATGGCAAATCCGTAAGCCTCGAAAGCCTAGCAGGAAAGGTTGTATATATCGATGTGTGGGCTACTTGGTGTGGACCATGTCTAAGAGAATTGCCTGCACTAGAAAAGTTGCAAGAAGAAAATAAATCAAACAAAGATGTAGCTTTTGTAAGTATCTCTATAGATCAAGACAAAGCTGCGTGGGGAAAAATGGTCAAAGCCAAAAACATGAAAGGTGTTCAACTATTTGCAGAAGGAGATTGGGCGTCTTCACTTGTATCTGATTACCGTATCAGTGGAATTCCTAGATTTATAGTCATTGGTAAAGATGGCAAAATCATTGATGCCAACGCACCAAGGCCCTCATCCAAAGAAATAGCTAGTTTGTTAGGAAATGCCATTAAATCTTAAACATTGATTGCTGACCTAAACTGTTTGTGCCACCAACCACCGCTCGTAGTGAGTGGTTATGACATTCACATGATTGGCATAGACACTACTCATGGCAGATTCGGTGAAGTAAAAATCTTGACGTGTAAATCTTGTAAAACTTTATGGTTGCTGTATCAAGTTGAATATGAATCTATATCAAGGTCGGGCAGATGGTATCGTGGTATTCTGCAACCAAATGATTTTAAAACCTTAAATCCAGAAACTGCAGAAGCATACTTAGAATGTTTACCTTGGTACTTTGTAGGTGGTTCTTTTTTCGATACTATAGGCAAACTTGGCAAAGGAACTTTATCACTTGATATCTAAAAAACTGACTGTGAACAAATCATATAAAGAAATCCTTATAAGTGAACAAATAGACAATTCCATCTTTGATGTCTTTGTAAAAGTTATCATCCAAGAATTTAAAGCTGACCTAGTGCATCAGGTTAAAAATCAAGATGTAAGATATTATGATTTTTTGATAGGTGAAGAAGAAATTACTTTACACATGGAAACTTTTGTAGGGATCACCTTATTTCCGACTAAGCTTGAAAAAGCAGACGAAGTAACTCAAAAAACTGTTGGCATCATTGGTTTGAATCTTAAATTACTTTATATCAACCATTTATCAAAAGACATTTTTAATAAGTCTAAAGAAGAAAAACCTTGAAAATAAGTCAGGTAATATCAAAAGATGAATTCTCTGATAAAGAATTTGATAAAGTATTTAAACCCAAAATACGTTTTGTATCTGAAATACATTTTACCCCTGTAGAAGTAGCAAAGTCAGCAAGTCAATATTTAACCAATGACTTGGCGACAAGAGTACTAGATATTGGTTCTGGTTGCGGTAAATTTTGTTTTTTAGGAGCAATGACTACAAAAGGGATATTCACTGGTGTCGAACTTCGAAAGACATTCCATGATGAGTCGTTAAAGATGGCTGCAGAAAGTGGCCTGAATAATATCTATTTTATACATTCAAATATCACGGACATCAGTTTTGAAGCGTATGATGCTTTCTATATTTTTAATCCATTTCAAGAAAATATCAGTGTCATGGACAGAATTAATGATGAAATACCATTAAACAGAGCACTTTACGACCAATATTCAGCTCATGTGGAAGATGAACTCGACAAAAAACCTAGCGGAACTAAACTAGCGACTTATTTTAGTTTCCGGAAAGAAGTACCACCTAGCTACCAAAAAGTTTCTTCCCATTTTGGAGACAAATTGGTATTTTGGGAGAAGAAGTAAAAAAATGTAACTATTTAGATCATTGCCCTGTAGGGGCTAAATATTGGTAGAGATGGGTGAAACCTATCGCAAAAGATCAGATAATTATAGTTTTTGGCGCCATTTTTGCCTGAAAGATGCAAAAATCGTGACAAAAACGGTTGATTTTAGAACTGACCTAAATAGTTACAAAAAAATTACTTTTTAAGTCATCTCCGAACAGCCCATAGTTAAGACAAAAGGTTCATACTAATCCCTAGCACATTGATAATCAGAGTTATACCCCTTTAGGGGCAGGGGTGTTTCCCTTTAGAGCCAAGGTAAAAAACGGCTGATTATTACCCGATCTATGTTTTCGGAGTGGACACAGTATCTACATATTTATTCTGAAATTACCTTCAATTGAACTAGTGTGATGGTATTTTTGATTCGCTTCAGTATTGTAAATTCATATTCATCCAACCTTCCTTTTTCATTCATAGTTGGAATCCTACCCAATTTATAAATCAAAATCCCTGCGAGTGTGGTTACATCACCCGTAGGCTCAAGCGCGTAAGGAAGGAATGCATTGATGTCATTAATAGCTGATGTTGCCATGACATTGAATGTAGAATCATTTACTTGTTCTACTACTGGAATTTCGTTGTCGTATTCGTCTTGGATTTCTCCCACGAGTTCTTCTATAATATCTTCCATCGTAGCAATGCCATCAAAACCGCCAAACTCATCCACAACGATGGCCATTTGGATATGTTTTTGTTGGAATTCTTTTAATAAACCGCCTATTTTACGACCTTCAGTAGTAATGATGACTGGTCTGATGATGTCTTTTAAATTGGTTGTTACTCCTTTATTCAATCCAGCTAGCAAGTCCTTGACATAGATAAGACCAATAATATTGTCTATGTTGTTTTCATAACAAGGTATTCTAGAATAACCTTCTTGAAGTATTTTGTCTATCATCTCTGCATCAAAAGTTTCTACATCTATAGCTACCACTTGATTACGAGGTACCATGACTTGTTTGACCGTTCTATCTGCAAAATCAAAGGCATTTTTGATAATTTCATAATCTGTATTAACGATGGAACCGCTTTCTCCACTTTGTTGGACAAGGTATTTTAATTCATCAGAACTGTGGATATCAGCTCCATGTATTGCATGAATTCCGAAGGCTCTTAATATGACATTGGCAAAACCATTCAATACCCAAATAAATGGTTTAAAAATGTAGTAAAACAAATTAAGTGGATAAGCTATAAATAGAGTCGTTGTTTCAGGTTTTTGGATAGCCATAGACTTAGGTGCTAGCTCGCCAAATACTATATGCAATACTGTGATGATAGCAAATGAGATAGGAAGTGCGATTTTATGGGCTAACTCTGCACTCATTTCTAGACCTACAATATCAAATAAATCTATGATAATCACTGAAACAACTGGCTCTCCTACCCAACCCAAACCTAGACTGGCAAGCGTGATGCCTAGCTGTGTTGCTGCAAGATATCCATCCAAATGAGAAACAATATGTGATGAAAGGATAGCAGCTTTATGACCACTTTGTGCCTTGAGTTCTATTTGAGATGCCCTAACTTTGACTATTGCAAACTCTGCTGCCACAAAAAATCCATTCAGAAAAACCAAAGTCAGTGTAATAATGATATCCCAAAACATATAATAAATTTTATACAAAGATATATAATGATATCAATTCAAAATAATTAATGTGTAAGAATTAAGACACTAAGGCTTTAGACATGTAAATTCTTGTGTTAGAAATAGTTTTAAAGGAAGTTTTGCTGCCTTTAAAAATAGTTTATTGCATCAAGGCCAAAAGAAATATACTCCACAAAGAAAAACAACCAAAATATCATATAGAATCTCGTGATGGTCTTTGATTGTCGTAAGTCCACGACCCACACATTCATCATAAATGCCATAAGAGCAATCATATGAAAAATACCTAAAAATGTATCACCAAGAGTATAAGACCAAAAAATAGTAATGATATAAGCAAGTCCTACTAAAAAGACACCACCATAAAGCGCTACCTTAGGAGAATAAACAATGGCCAAAGTATTAAATTTAAATTGTGCGTCACCTTCCGTATCTGGCAAATCTTTGAACCAAGCAATGGCAATACTAAATGCTACTACAAAACTAGTCAACATCCACAATTGGTATGGTATGAATTCTAGTGGTGAGTGGATGAATTGTGCCAATGAACTTTGTCCTGATACGTAACTAAAATGCAGAAACATACCCAAATTCACCAATAAACCTCTTACGGTTGTAATAGCGATTGCTGCAGGCAAATGATGTTTTTTGAGCTGAATAGGTGGCACAGAATAGGCAATTCCTATAAGTAATATCACTACGATCAACCAACCCAATATAGCACTTGACAGGAATGAAACCACCAAAGTAATCACTAAACATGCTAGAATTATTTTGTAAGAATTTGATAAACTTAATGAACCATCAGCAAGTGGTAATTTGGGTTTATTGATTTTATCAAGATTGATGTCAATGATTTGATTGAGTCCGACGATAAAAATATTACAAGTAATCCCCACCAATAATGTCCAAAACAATAGTGGAAGATGCGCTTTATACGTCATCTTTTCCAATGCCATCAGCCACAAAACCACAATGCTTATCGTAGACCCAATGATGGTATGTGGTCTACTGAATTTCCATAAAACTGACAATGGTTTATTCATGACTAGGCGATACTTTTATGGTGACCAAATAAGCTGGAAAACTTAGATGTGAAGATATTTCTATGCGTGACATATCGTTAGACATGGTGGCAAGTTCTGATCGATATTGATGAACTGTCTTTGATTTCAATATTGAAATATACCCATCAATTAAAACGGTCAAAACATTCAAAGGAATGATATAAGTAAAAAACAATCTTTTCCATTCAAATGGTTTTATAAACGGACATAACAACCAAACGCCAACTGTAGAAGCTAGTGTTACCAAAATTAAATTAAAAATAGTAGGTTGTACAATCTCAACAATCATTAAATGACTGTTATTATCCAAAACTTTTTGAATAAGTTGTTTTCGTTCCTTTGATTCAAAATGATGGAAAGCATTAAACATGGTATAGTAAGAATTTCTGTCTAAGTCTAAGTTATTGACATCAATAGTCGAAGTCAAATAATCGACTCCATAGATATCATTTATTTGTTGAGGAAATTTATCGGTTAAGGTTGTTTTTAAGTTAGAAACTGTTAATTTTTTGTGGACATAAATCGCTGGAAAACCACTGCCACTGCATAAATCTATGATGTGGATGATGTTAGATTTCATAAGATCTTGTTGTATCATATTAACTACTCGATGGTAAAATCCAAATTGACTGACTAAAATGCCAATCAATTCCATCTGATACTTCCTCAAGATGGGCGGAAACCAATCAAAATCTTCAAGTTCCTTCAACTTCATAAAACAAAATATGCCTTCTTTGACAATGACATCGATCTATTAACCTATTAATGTTCCTTAAGTTGTAAAGATGCCCCTATAAATCTGCTAATGCTAAATCTTGCAGGCCTGCTATTCTATCAGTACTATAAAATTTAATTTACCACTGTTTAATAAAACAAAAAGGACAGAATTTACATTATCTTGGCGTTTGGAAACAAAAACAATCAAATGATTCTATTCGAGCATGATCCATATATTTTATATCTTTGTGCAGCAGTATTAATCTTATTCACTACTATTTTAGTCAAACTTAGTATTGACAAGTATGATATTAACAGAGAAACAGGTAGAAAGATCCTTCATTTAGTGGCTGTAATGACTTGCGCGTATGTAGTTTATCATGCACCTTCTCGTTTAGAGTTGGCAGTTATATTTTTCATAAGCTCCATCGTCCTGTTTATAGTTGCCTACCAAAATGTTCTATTGCCTAGTCCCAGAAAGAGCTATGGGATAGCTCTTTTCCCTTTGTCGTTTGCCTTACTTCTTATCTCACCTTTTACTACCAAAAACATCATATTCGGTATCATAACCTTAGGCATCAGTGATGCAATGGCTGGAATCAGTGGAGAATATTTTGCCAAAAAGAAACATCTATTTTTGTTTGAACAAAAATCTTGGTTGGGATTTACCACCTTTTATATCAGTACATTAGGTATTGGGTATTTTTTTGTGGGTTTTACACCCGTCTTGTTCATTATAGCACTAGTACCGGCACTGAGCGAGTTGTTTTCTTATCGTGGCAGCGACAATCTCACTGTCCCTTTGGTAGCGACACTTTGGATTTCGATCATTTCAGACACAACGAACACTTCACAGAGTTGGTTAGTTTTTTTCTGTATGCTCCTTATAATGGGTGTAGTTTATCATAAAAAATGGTTATCTATGGCTGGCACAACTGCGGCTGTTTTGCTTGGTTCGATGATCATATTTTCAGTTGGACATCTTTATTTGATACCATTATCCATATTTTTTATAATAGGTAGCCTAACATCCAAACTCCATCCAAAATCCAAAGATGCTTCAGGTAGAAATGCCATTCAAGTTTTTGCGAATGGACTAATTGCTGTGATATCATTACTAATGTATGCCATGACAAAAAATGAAGTATTCATACTTGCTTCCTTTGCATCAGTTGCAGTAAGTTTTGCAGATACGATTAGCAGTGATATTGGTATTTATTTTAAACATAAAACCTATGATATCACTACTATGCGACCTATCAAGGTGGGTCTATCAGGTGGTATATCACTAGTAGGTACATTAGCTGGTTTATTGGGTTCACTAATCTTTGCCTTTTTAGTAGGTTATATATTCACTCTAGAATATAAAGAAAGTATAATCATTGCCATTGCAGGTACTTTAGGGATGATTATAGATAGTATTTTGGGTAGTATGTGGCAAGCAAAATACCGACAAAACGAAGATATTACAGAAGAAAAAACATCAACTAATATTTTGATAA
This sequence comes from Saprospiraceae bacterium, assembly GCA_041739205.1. GTDB lineage: Bacteria > Bacteroidota > Bacteroidia > Chitinophagales > Saprospiraceae > OLB9. Next base: position 16,817 of record JBGSOH010000057.1, on the reverse strand, counting down.
AAGGTATCAGTTGGTTAAATAATGATGGTGTAAATTTATTGGCGAATGTAATTGTTGTTCTTTTTATCATTTGGGCAACTATTGTAAAACTTATTAAATTTTAAAATAAAATTTTGAGCATTAACAATTTCGTATCATCTTAAAGACTATATTTGCAAATAATTATAGAATCATACATGCTTCAGTACAATACAATACAATACAATACAATACAATACAATACCTTGATATAAATGGATTATCTGAGTTTATTTGTATTCCTTGCGGAGAATCGTGCTTTACGGTAACGTCTGAAGGAGATTGTGCTGTGCTAAATTCACCTTGTAATTAAACCTGTGTAAAATGAACAAGATCCTTTTTGCGACAATTTTATATGTCATATGGTGTTTCACTGATACGACAATTTCAGCACAATGTCCTACAGCACTATCCTTTTGTTCTCAGGAGGATGTTGATTCATTTCCTAGTAGATATAGAGGGTGTCATGTTTTTGACACCCTCTATATTGATTTCATTCATTGTGTCGGTCTTCCTAAGGATATAACCAATTTGGATTCCCTCTCGTATATAAAATATGTAGGTTACTTGGTGCTAAACAGTGCATCGGACATATCTGATGTAAGCGGACTAAGCATGAATAAAGTCGATTACATGGAAATGCACATGCAAAAAAAGTGGATAAAGCCTATGAAGATTGATACTTTTGGTAGGTTAGATATAAATTTTCCCCAAGACACTGTGGCTGACCTTAAGATTTATGAGCAAATTAAATACATCAACGGTGATTTAACCTTAATAGGTAATGCGCTTTTTGTACCACCTTTGCGCTTTAATGGCGGGGACGATTTTGATATTACTGTGGCAAGTAATAATCGAAAAAATGATCTAAAGAATATTATGCCCCTACAACCTAATAATAATATTCATTTCAGTTTTATTAATAGTTTTAACTTAAATTGCGAATTGGACTATGACTTAGATAGTATAAACGGTTTAAGAATTTCAGGTTGTGATAAATTTAATTTAGGAAGTTTTAAAAAAGTAAAATATTGTAATATATTGAGATTTTTTGGACAACGCGAAATGGGGCGTGAACTTAAAGATTTTCAACTTGAACATGTCAACTTCTTTATCGTTAATAATAATAGTACACCATTAGATGGTTCTAAAATATTTCCAAAAATTAAACACATTAGGAATAATTTGTGGTTAGAAGAAAATGATAATTTGGAAAATTTAACTTTCTTAGATAATTGTGAAATACCAACGGATTTTGATTTCATTGCTGACAAGGCACTTATTAGAATTGAAAGCAATGACTTGTTAGAAACTTGTAATAGCAATTTTCTTTGCCGCGCTTTCAAAGAGTATCCTGATTCAATCAAAGTAAGGGGTAATTTTAACGACTGTAATGATGAATTGATCTTCAGTGAATGCAACCCAATCACTTCTATAGTAGATTATGCTGAAAATGAGATATTTATATATCCTAATCCCACTAGCGGAAGGGTACAATTTAATAAAAATATGGGCCTATGCAGCCTTTCTGTTTATAATTTACAAGGTAAATTAGTCAAAGAAATAGACAAAATTGATGGCGAAGTCGAATTAATTGAACTACCAGCTGGTATTTACTTCTTGGATTTGAGGGACAATAAATCCATAAAACGACATAAGCTAATTAAGGTCGATTAGTAATTTTTATTTTGTAGAAAGACAGCTTAGGTTGTCCAAAGATGCTTCAGGTAGAAATGCCATTCAAGTTTTTGCCAATGGTTTGATTGCAGTATTATGTATGTTGGCGTACCTAACGACAAAAAACGAGGTATATATTTTAGCTTCGTTTGCATCAGTTGCCGTAAGTTTTGCAGACACGATTAGTAGTGATATAGGTGTTTATTTTAAACATAAAACGTATGATATCACTACTATGCGATCTATCAAGGTGGGTCTATCAGGTGGTATATCGATGGTGGGAACATTAGCTGGTTTAGTAGGTTCCATCATCTTTGCTTTTTTAGTAGGTTACATATTCAATTTAGATGTTAAAGAAAGTATAATCATCGCCATTGCAGGTTCTTCAGGTATGTTTTTAGATAGTATTTTGGGTAGTCTGTGGCAAGCTAAGTATGAACAAAACAACGATATTACAGAAGAAAAAACATCTACAAACCTACTAATAAAAGGATACTCGTGGCTAAATAATGATGGTGTCAATTTATTGGCTAATGTTATCGTGGTTAGCGTGATATTAGTCTCTTCATACTGTATGTAATTAACTTTCATTTGCCACTCCTTCCACTTATTAACTTAGGTAAACGATTAGGTTATGAATGGACTGTTTTAATTGGCTAGACATTATTTCAAGAAAATAACAAAGCAATTATTACTTTTTTATATTTTGTACTTGAATAAATATTAATATAACCAATTGATTTTCTATATATATATATATATTAATTTGTAAATTTAATATTTTAACAAAAAAAAACATTTTTGTATCAAATTTTGAATTACCTTTGTATATGTTATTTGATTATAAAACGTACAACTTTTAAATTTCAAGTAACTGTGAGTAAACATGTTACGATAAAGATTTCGCTTAAAAAATAAAAATATAATCAGTTTGTAACTCAAAGAGAGTTTTACTCTGGTTTAGATAACAGATTTTTTTTTGTCTTTTGACAAAAGATAGTCTGGATATTATTTAAATTTTATCTGCTGTTCAAAAATTAAGAGCTAAGATTTTCTAAAGTATTAATTAGATCTAGCTTTGAATAATAATTAAAAATTTAGTCAATATTGGCAATTCACTTATAAAAAAAAGGAAGAAAACCAGAAAAAAAGAATTCAAAGCAGAATAAGCTGCCAAAGTAAGGTAGACACTGACAAGACAACCAAAACTAGTTAAAATAAAAGAGAGCCTACTTTAACCCATTTCGCAAAAAATGGAGCAGACCCCCAGCCGTTAGAACACGGGACTGTAAAAGTATGATATCTTTTTTAATTTATTTAGTTTGACTATTAATTTATTTTTTATTTAATCATTTAATTTTAAAAAAGATGAACAAAATCAAGTTTTTATTTGCGGCTGTAGTAGTTGCATTATTTACATTAGGTATTTATTCTTGTGCCAAAGAAGATTTATCCATTATTCCAGTAAACAATACAGAAAGTAGGACATTTATAATCCCCGAAGGTACTGTTTTACCCACTATTAAGCTTATGCCAACTGTTGTTTCTGGGATTCTAAAGTTTAATAGTAAACAACATTTAAGGGAGTTTTGGGAGGATTTAGAAAGCGCAGATGAAGATCAATTAAATCTATTGGAACAGACTCTAGGTTTTGTTTCAATAAGATCAATTTATAATGATGTTAATGAAAATGGTAGTACACTACCAAATCCATCATATCCATTTACTGTTGATAATCCATCAGATGAAATTGTCTTTAATCAATATCACGAACTATGGGTTGGTAATGATATTTATAAATTAGTGGAAAAAAGATTGTTGGTTAGAACTACAGCAGCTTATGTTTCCGAAATAATAAGTATGAGAAATAATGGCGGTATGGTAAGAGAACATACTCAGTTAATTGATAGGAATACAAATGAGACTTTACCAGAGCCACCTGTTAGTACTAGAACGAAATGCACTCTAAGTATAACTGTTCCGTTTAATCCTACAGTTACCACTGACGGAAATTCTGTTTATGGATATATCAAGCCAATAGTTATAGATCAAAACGGTAATGAAGTAAAACTTTGTGGAGGTACTGTTTCTATTAACTGGGGAGACGGATCTTCTTTGACAAATATAACTGGTGACATTAATTATCCTAGAACTCACATATATAATGTAGGTCCAGGAGAATGTAAAACATTTAAAGTAAAAGTAATTGTCAATTTATCTATTTGTGGATTATGTACAGGAACTATAGAGTCTGAACAAAATATCACTTTTTGTAGCCCTGTAGGTTGTACTGCGTTTGAAGATGAAAGGTCTGAAACTACTGTATTTACATCATTTTATGGTTCTACTAATCAACATAGAGCTACCTTTAGAATGGGGTATGATTCTGATGATTACACATGGCATGATGCCAGAGCATGGGGTAGAATAATTCACGAAACTCGCCAATCAAATGGTAGTATGAAAAAAACTAAACCTGGCTTTAGGTTACTTGTTAAGCTACATGGGGCTGCGTATGCTGAATCATGTACAGGCAGTAGGATTCTTCGGCTTGAAATAGGAAATGAAAAATCTAAGGATTTAACAAAAATGGTAAAATTTGATGACATTAATATTCGATTTAGAAGTGACGATGATATGTTTGCTGATTTTGCAGTATTTGGAACCAGTAATACGACACCAGATCTATCTTTATCTGTAAGACCTTTTTCAACTTTATAGAAAAGTTTAACTAAAGAATGATGATTAATCTCTGGTCAATTTCCTCATTGACCAGAGATTATATTTAAATAAAATAAAACAAATGAAATATTTAGAATTTATCATCTTGATTTTTATTTTTTCATGCATGACATCAAAAGCCCAGCCGAAATACCTAAGTGGCGGTATTGAACTAGGTATGATACAAAACTGGACAAAGGTCACCAAAGATGAAACAGGTATTTTTATAAATAACCAAAATCTTGGTTTTAATATTACTGAAAGTTACCAAAGAGTCTTTTTAAAATACAACACTACACAATTTAATATTAAAGTAGATTATACACGGGCAATTTATTCCAATTTCATATGTACAAAAAACAACTTGGCTATTGGACTTACAGGAAAATCATGTAGCGGTTCAAATTGGGATGCAAATCAAATAAATGTACAAATAGGTAAGGAATTTAAAATATTTAAATGGTTATACATTGCTCCTTCTTTAGGCATCGGATATGTTTTTTTTCCTGATTTTGAAGTTGGCAATTCTTCTACAGGTGCAAGTTTTGGAAATCCTTGGATCTATGATTACATAACTACCAGTTTTAGAGACGATAATTATAATGTTAATATTGTAAATGAGGTTAACTTTAAATTAAATCCAATTTTTAAATTAAAACTTATGTTTGCTTATCAACAAGCTTTATTTAAACTATATAGGCCTGATATAGTAGCATGGCCTTATGATGGTGGTGATATTTCTGTGGATCGTCCATCGGACTCCAATAAATGGAAGTATGTTACAGTTGAAAGTAATGGGAGCAATACTCAATTAGGCATAGGGTTGGAATTTATTCTAAAAACATTTGATAAAAAAAATTAATATGAGAATTAAGAAATTAAAATATTCCATATTTATATCCTTAATTGTACTTACTGTATCCCTAAATGGACAAGTTTATTTGGGAAGTGGTATCACAAGATCATTTGCTCACAAATTCAATGGTGATGATGTATCATTTTCTGGCATTAATATAGACGGTCAGCCAATGATAAATACATGGTTAGAAGATAGGTCATACAACTTTTTTACACTTTTTGCAGGTTATAAGATAAAAGATGGCAGTTATTATCATGATATCAGAGTTACTGCAACAAATAAAGGAGCTAAAAGCTTATTAAATAAAACAGATTTTGAGCTTGATCCCATAATTATTGACCTTAATGCATTTAAAACTGGTGATTTAACACAATCTACATTATTTGAAATTGGAGTAAACAATCGAGTTGTAGGACTCAGATATGCTTTTGGTAAGCGATGGACAAACTGGCTTTCGACAGGAATATTCACACAAACTGATTTTGTTTATAAGAAAATCTTTGGGGTACATTGGTACAAGGATAGAGTGAGCGACTTTTACACCTTGAATGATAAAAGAAATTTCAAAATAAACGGGTTTAACAAAGAAAGTGAATTGGCCAATAAAGTTTCAAATATTAATTTTGAGTTAGGAATCAATGCATTAGTTCACCTTGGTAAATATTTTGCTATTAATTTGGAAGTAGCACAAAGTATCATTCCTTCCGTTCACAAAGGGCCAAATCCTGAGTTTAGTGAATATGTGTATTTCGAAAAAAATGAATATTTCACCTCTATGCAAATTGGACTTTTGACATACTTTTCAAAGTAAGTTATTCATTTCCACCACTTATCACCCTAGATATCAATCCTTTGTGGTCATGAAGTTCGGCCCAAATCACACCGCCAATATGCAAGACCATAAAAGCGACTAAGTAATAGATAGACAATACATGGACGGATTCCAACGGTTTTTTATAGATTTTGGGTCCCCATTCTATCATCAAACCTGTGATTAATGAAACTGCAAGACATCCATAAAAAATCAAGTACACCCAATATTGAAACTTCACCTTTGGAGACAAAGTTTTGTTCAAAGGATTTGAAAATGCCATGTGTCCGAAAAACGGTAACGACATCCTAATGATATAAAGAACGGTAATGGCGTAACCCAAATATATATGCCAATTCCACATAGGTTTCCTGATTTGTTTGGCTAAAACGATGAGTTCGTCTCTTGTAAAGCTGGCATCTTTATCCACTATAAATTGTTGAATAATGTCAGCCACATGATCTTTATTGAGCCAAGTCATTCTCAAAAAAATTGTACAAAGTAACAATATCATACAGATGGCGATTGACCAATGTATTATACGAAAAATAACGGGATACTCTCTTTGTTCCATAATGAATGATTATTAAAAAACAGATATTGAATGAAGGCCTGACAATTCAGAAATCATTGCACTTTATCAAAAAACAAATGTAGTCAATTATATTTGTTCGAAGATGTAATTCTAGCCTTCGTTTAATAATAAAAGTATGCATCAAACTTTTAGTAAAGGTATGTATCAATCTACATCTTTCCACCAAGGTGTAAAAACTTGGGTCGTGTCACATAATAAAACCATTTCACCAATCCTAGGTGTAACTAAGGTAATTCCTAAAGTTGCATTTAAAGTCGAAATTTCAACCAATGGTTCATCCCAAGCATGGTTTGCTAAAACAAACTTAGCTGAATGTACGGGCATTAATCTCTTTGCTTTTAAATCTTGTGATGCTTGTAGTACTTCTTTAGGCAACATATGGATATATTTCCAACTTTTGTCATACTGACCATTATCCAAAATGGCTAAATCAAAGGGACCAAATCGTTTTCCAATCTCAGCAAAATGTGAGTCATAACCACTGTCACCACCTGCATAAATATTTAACTTTGGTGTGGTCAGGACAAAGGATACCCAAAGCGCTTGATTCCGTTTAAAAAGCCTACCAGAAAAATGCCTTGAAGGTTGTATATTTATCTTGATTTTGTCATCCAAAACCACTTCCTGATACCAATCTTTTTCTATAACCTTGTCAGTATTGTATCCCCAATATGCTAAATGTTGCCCAGTTCCCAGACCACGAATGACGGTACCAACTTTCGACTTCAATTTCATAATCGTCTCATAATCAAGATGATCATAATGGTCGTGCGATATTAATAAATAATCGATGTAAAGTAAATCTTCAACGGAATACCTATCTGTCCCATCAAAGGACTTGTTAGTAAAGGAAAATGGTGCTGCATAACCAGCAAAAACTGGATCAATCAATATTCGTTTACCTTCGAGTTGCATGAAATAAGAAGAGTGTCCGAACCAAACTAGGACATCGGAGGAAGGATCAAGTTGGTGAAGATCGGTCTTCACGGATGGGATTTCCGATTTAGGTTTTGCTCGTTTATGGGTCTTAAATAAAAATTCATAAAGAACTGAAGCATAACTTGCATCTTCTGACAAATCAGGCGTATGACTCAAATTCTGAAAAGCCCCATTTTTATAGTTTGGAGATTGCTTTACCTCCTCACTTCTTTTGCCAGATGGAGTTTGGCCAAATATTTTATAAAAACTCATGGAAATGAATACTGAAATTATTAAGAGTAGAACAAAGTCAAAAATGCTTCGACGTGTCCAAACAAGATTTATGCTAACATCAATTAGAATTCAAATGTTGTAAAACCTATTCTGAATTAAATTTTAATTATATTTGCTTTTGGCTAACGTAGATGCAAAATTGAGAGCCGAGTAATTAAAAATAAAGTGATATGGATGCATTCCTCCTAGAAAATGGTAATTTTGAAAATTATGGCTTAGAACATTTAGTATGTTTTTCTTCCTGTATTTTGGGTATCTTCCTAATGCTTTATAACGGTAGGAAACATTGGAACGATGACCAAAATAAATTGTATCTTACAATCATTTGCACAGCGGGAGCACTTTTACAATTATTCAAAGTAGGCTACCGATACCACGCAGGTTACTTCGATGTGACAAACGATCTACCACTTCATTTATGTAATATATTGACGCTTTTAATGCCTTTTGTGGTGTGGTTTAATTGGAAAAAACTATGGGGTATTACATTCTTTTGGATCATAGCAGGATGCGCTCAAGCTATTTTTACACCCACGTTAACAGAATCTATGCCACATTACGAAGCACTCAGATATTGGGTTGTGCAGGCAGTTATCATCTTAGTTGCTTTGCATGGTATTGTTGTCTTCAACTATAAGCTTACATTTTACGACGCCTTCCGATCTATATTCGCTATGAATATCTTAGCCGCTATCCTCTACCCTATAAATGTGGCCCTACAGTCAAATTATATGTACTTAAATGCAAAACCATCAGGAAAAACATTTTATGATTTATTGGGTACTTGGCCAGGTTATATAGTGGCTTTGGAGATCATTGTAATAGTCCTTTTCACCATGATGGTACTGCCTTTTTACAAAGACAAAATACCAGCATGGTTAAAAATTAAGTGATTCAAAATGACCAATTTATTTGACAAAATTCAATAGATCTGTCCCTCCATTTCCGCCACTTACATGTCGTAGATTGATATTATTGTCCGTTTTCACTAAAATTTCCCAATCTTCTGATATCTCTTCAAACTTTCCTTGATCTGGAAATGCTAAGACAAATTTGTTTTTACCACTGTCTTGAATGACTACCCAAGAACCACTAATCAAAGATCCTGATTTAGTTGCTGTCACTGAACTCCCACTGTTAAAAACAAAGGTATATCCATTAAAATAGGATGTTTCATCCACACCATCTTCTGAAAAAAGCGCCACTCGCCAGTTACCGCTATTGGTAATTTGATTGGTGATCGTAGTAGGATCGCTTGAACTGCTGTCGTCATCTTTGTTGCAAGATGCAAAAAAAGTTACGCATAGGACTATTAGGCCAAAAAGAATACTTCTCATGGTATTATATTTTTAAAAATGATAAATTATTGAAAGCTAAATGGCAAATAATTAAGCCTAATAACTTAAATTAAAGCTACTTACAAATAAGCTAAAACAGTAATGGGAGACTAATTCTAATCTATTTTTCGTCTCTTCACTGTGAATACCCTACTCACATTAAAGCCAAAATGAATGCCTCCATCTGACCAAGAATTGGTAGTCTCAGCGATGAAACCTTTTTCGATCATAGAAGTACTGTTGGTAAGATGCAATTGAAATACGTGACCACCTGTTTCTATATCCACACCAACCGAAAGTGAATTGGTAATACCAGGAGCTACTTGGTCAGGTAATAGATAAATATACTCCGCATTTACAGCCAATCTTTTGGTTATTTTGATCCTTGCTGCCGTACCCAAAGCATACACATCATTTTTTTCTGCATTAGTCGCAACCAAATTTCGGTGGACTAATGTAGGACTTAACTGCAAAGTAAATGACTCATTAAACTTGCGTCCTATGATCAACTGACCTGTGTAATATAATCTGTTAGAAAAGAAGTTATCTCTATCCGGATCTGCCCACTTTAAAGTCTGAATCGCAGAAGTCAACAGTACACCTACTGTAAGCGGCATATTTCGTTTTCCTGTACTTTGTCTAAGAAACTTGTACTTTATAAATCCATCATATGTCTTTTGGAAACCACTTCTGCCTACACCTATGGTCAACGCATCAGACAAACCATAATCAAAACCTAATCTGATAGATGCATTGTCCAAACCAAAAAGCTCATAAAATCCACCATTCAAAGTTCCAAATCTGTGTCCTATCTTAAAATCGAGCACACCTTTGGCTGTACTTTCTAGTGAATGTAAGTTTATAACTCTATTGGTTTTGAAGCTTGCATTGGTATAATCAATGGTTTCTTCCTCTCCGAGTAGGGACAACAAATCATCTTCTTGTGACCAAAGACTTCCTGAAAACAGGCATATGAATGAAAATAAAAAAAATACGTTTCTCATTATGAATCAATTATTTTAATGCTTCGAGTGTTACGTCCACCTTTACTTTGACGGACTTTGCGATTTGATCTTTGACTAGTGAAGGTACTGTAATTCCATAGTCGGCAACCAAAACACTAAATTGAGCATCAGCATCAATTTTACCATTATTGACAGTCACTACACCATCTGTAGTCACATCTTTGGTCAAACCATGAATTGTCAGTTTACCTGAAACTTTCACGTTGACTTTCCCATTTTTAGTCGGAACGATATCTTTATAGTTGTCTATCTGACCTTTAAAAATTGCTTTAGGAAACTTATTGCTTTCCATGTAATTTTCGTTAAAATGCTCCTGCATAAGTGCTTTCTCAAATTGGAACCCTTTTACTAATGCGCCAAACTCCATTTTGCCCGTTGCCAAATCCAACACACAACTTGATGACTTATTATGACCTTCTATTTTTTCGATAGGTGTATCAGAATAGAAAGAAATATATCCTGTTTTGGTAAAATATTTTTGGGCATTTACTGCCACTGAGCTTATTAAAAAAAGCGATAGAACTATTACTAAATGTTTCATTTTCAAATATTTAAATGATTAATAAATAAGATTGATCTTGTGATGTAAAACGATACGACGTCAATAAAGAACTACATACAGACGAACAATCTAGATAACAGTTTCATAAATGCATCTTAAAACACTTTAAGAAACTGTTAAATACTTATAATGAGCACCTTGAAAGAACGATGTCCATCAATTTGCCGGTACAAAAACCTTTTACTTTAACTTGATCACCTACTTTTACATTGGCTACATCCTCTTTATTTTCAAATTCACAAATGATAGATGACATTGGATTTCCAGTATCTAAAGAAATACTGCCACCATTCTCCACTTCATTAATTTTGATAATATTACCTTCTATTTGCACAATTTTATCTAGATATAGGCTATCCGCTTTCATTTCATCTTGATCATAAGCAGCCAATAATTCCGATGGTGTAATGACCACATCTGCTGTAGAACCAGCTGTTTCGACATGTGGTTTGTTATACATTCTGTATGCAACCACACTACCTATTAGTCCTAGCAAAGCGATTATAATGAGATATTTTTTCATCCTAAGTATTAATTATTGATATGAAAAAAGACAAATTCTCCAATAAATGGCGAGACCTAACTCCTAGAATTTGAAAACTATTAATTATTTAAAGCACCTGCTATGATCCAGGCTTCTACCTTAGAAATACGACAATCATCTAGTTTGGTCGCATTCTGAGGCATGGCTTTAAAGCCACTGCTATGTTTGATGGAACCTAATAAAAGTCCATTTTCCACATAACTAATAACATCATCATAACTTTCCAACGTAATATTACCCTGTAAAGCAACATTGTTGTGACATGAAAGACAGGTATTTAATAGGATAGGTTTGATGTCATTGGTGAAACTCACATTTTCGGTACTACATCCAGCAGATGGATAGAGATTCTCTTCCGAGTCATAATAACATGATGAAAGACTTACCACTACGATTACCAATATCAAAAAAAACTTGTTCATTTATATAAATTTAGAATCTTTTTTAAACTCCAATTAAAATAATTAAAAATTAAAGCCACAAATGTAAAGAATTCATTATAAAAAATGGTCATATATAATCAATTTTGTGGCGCACCTGCATCAATCCAACTCTTTATTTTGGACAATTGACAATCTGACAACTTGCTGCCACCCTGCGGCATGGTCATATATCCAGTCGCCCAACTCAAAGCTCCATACAATCTACCACTTTCTGCAGCTGACTTCATACCAGCATAAGAATCCAAATTAATGCCTCCACCAGAATTACCTGTTTTGTGACAAGTCGTACACGCCGCTAAAGTTGGTTTTACAAAAGTATTATAACTTACATTGGTTATATTGCATGGCTCTGAATTAAAATCGCACATTTCATTTTTAGCACCCTGATTGATCCATTTTGCAATGATATTAATCTGATCTTGGGTCAATTTTGCAGCAGGTGGTGGCGGCATGATGTCTTTAGGATCATTTTCAGTAATAACCTCATACAATTCACTACCATTTGGATTGAATGGTTTGACTTTGGCGGTACTTATGACATTTTGATAATTGTCTAATTTCACACCATCAGATGCAGTACCTGCATTATGACAACCAGCAAAAGCACAATTTGTGGTCAGAATAGGCAGAATATCTCTTTCAAAATAAACAATATTTGGATCACAAGGAGTACCAGTGGAAGTAGTATCGTCAGGAACAGGAGGAAATATGACCAAAAAAGTGGTATCGCAAATCCCATTAGTACATACGATGATACAAGTATTGACAATATCCGTTTGATTTGCAGAAGGTGTCCAAATGAGACAATTATTCGCATCAATTACGAACGTACCTTGACCTACAGGATTTGGTTCACAAGTACTGTAAGTAGTAGACGAATTTACAATAATATCATCGGTCACAGGACAAACTGGTAAAGTTGGACATCCCACGCAGGTAGTGGTTACATTTGTGGAAGTACTAAACGTCATAGCACCATCACCGACTTTGGGTTCGTGCATACAGCTAGTAAATACCACCAAAATTATAAACCAAACTATTTTTCGTTCCAATATCATCTTACTATTTTTATTATAAATGCGTCTTGAGTCACAACACCATCTTTAGGTCCTACATTTTTTCATTAAGATTTTCTAAAGATTACAACTTGACCGACCAAAAACCATCATTATTATTTCCAATTACAACCCAAAGGTAAAAGATATTATTTTGATTAACACGCATATACCTACTGAACAAGGATAAAATAGGATTGAATGGGAATTGTACATGAATGAATCACTCAAAAGATTTTGAATATATACGTGTACATATTCAAGATTGGATGGAGAACTTAAGCTTATCTTCCCTTTTCAAAGACATTTGGTACAAATCATAACCTTCTGCCCAATAATCCTTGACCACATTACAATGAATGACCGCATCTATCACAATAAATGGCTTTGGTATTATGACCTTCCTTCGCACAATTAGGACAAGTGATAGTATTCATATCATCCTTGTTATTATCCATGATGATGGCAGAAGTTACTATACCTGTTGGAATAGCAATAATCACATAACCGAGCAACATAACAATACTTGCTACAAACTGTCCTAAAGAAGTGGTGGGAGAAATATCTCCGTATCCCACAGTTGTAATAGTCACTATAGACCAATAAATGCTCCGCGGTATGCTATCAAAATTGGAATTGACATTATGTTCTATAAGATACATCAAAGACCCAAAGATCGATACTAGAATCAATATGGTGGAAGAAAAAATGATGATTTTGTTCCTACTTTGATTCAGTGCCCTAACAATTATATTTCCTTGATCTATAAAGCCTTCTAATTTAAAAATCCTGAATACACGAAGTAATCTCAGACCTCTTATGATCATCAAAGAATGTAATCCTGGTACAAAATAAGTCAGATAACTGGGTAAAAGAGACAATAAATCTACAATACCAAAAAAACTGAGTATATACCTTTTGGGACTGTAAACACAATACAATCTAAGCAAAAACTCAATGGTAAAGAAAATGGTAAAAACCCACTCTAAAATAAGAAAAGAATACTGATATGATGCATAATATTCGGGTACAGATTCCAACATTAAAGCAATGATACTCAAAAAAATCATGACCAAAAGAACTACGTCAAACAGTTTGCCTTCCCTTGTCTCTGCTTCAAAAATGATCTCATGTAACTTTTCCCTTACCGGAGAAAAATTTTCTGGTTTTGTCTTTAATACTTTTTTATCAAACAAATCCTTCATGACGCTATTTTTACTCAATCTACGTATTCTTTTCTGAATACCAAAGCAAAAAGATTGTTTTCGAGTTGTAAGTAACCATGTTCGTAACAAAATCGGTAAACTTTTCCCGTTTTAGTCTTATATTCATTCGTAAAGTAAGCAAATTTGAATCCTTCATCCAAGAGCGCTGTTTTCGTTACGGTAGCTTTGCCAGAAGGATTAAGTGCTTCGAGTATGCGACGGTTTTTACGCAAAATGTTATTGATATTGCGCATAAATTTGTTCTGATCAGTGTTTTGTTTGTTAAAATGGGTAGTACGACATTGATCGCTACAGAACTTTTTGTCCTGTCTACCATCAAATGGATCTCCACATTCCAAACATTTACGTTTTTCCATATCATTTTACTTATAATCATGTCAAAGATAACTGACTCTGATCATTTGAAGATATTTTTCGTAGAAAAAATTACTTTTTGAGACGTTTTAGCGACCAATCTATACTTTTAAAAAGCATAACCGTTTTCTATCCTATTCTACAACTTGTAATTGAAATCCTGTCAAAATAGTGAGCAAAGCATTTGTAGCAACATGCACACTTTTGGCAAATCCATTCACATCTAGCATAGGATAAAAAGGTGTATTAGATGGAATCTCTACTTTGGTATTCAAATTTGGCAACCTACTTTTATCCCAATTGCAAATATTACTCCACAGATGATCTTCTGCCCCAAGCCATGTGTTGATATTTTTACAGTCTTCATTTGGAAGATTATCTAGCAATGCTTGATATTTTTTGGCTGTCGTACTATATGGTCCTTGGATGTCAATATCATCAAGTACGCCCCAAGACCCATAAATACTTTCTTGTACTGATGATAAACTAAAATTAGTAGCTATCCTACAGCCCCAACTTCTGATCGTATCGTGCATATTATCATACATGTCGTACATCTCATCACTATTTTGTGCTTCCCACATCGCACCTTGATATGAATATGGGATACCGAAAACATTACCTACAAAATGTTGGCCACCTTCATAGGTTATGATTTCTTTGCCATAAATATGTATATTGTTGTAATCTGCTTTGACCAAAGACTTGAAATTATTCCATGAATTTTGGGCATTCAACATAATGTCTTGTACTGTACTAGAAGGACCAAGAACAGGATTTCCTGTACCTTCATGATCCAAACCAAAATAGTGTGTTGGCGATCCATAATCCCATTCATCAGCTGCCAAATGGCTCAGAATTTGCTCATTTAGTCCTGTGAAACCTACTTGAATACCTAGCACTCTTTTGACTCGACACCGATCATCTCCAAATACATCATGCCAGATACGAAATACATTTTTTGCTCTTTCTGCCATCGCTCTCCCATAAGATAGATTGGAAGGCCGATTGTTATTATTGTAATGTGCTTGTGAAAATATCCAATTCCACACTTCATTAGAATATTCTATAAAAATTCTTGAGTTTCCATTTAAGTTATCCCTAAAAAGCGTAGCCATTTGCGTGATATAATCATCATTCGCTTGATGCGGTACACAGATCCAAACATCTTTTTCTAATTGGTTTGCGAGCTCAATCATAGTTTCATATGGCACACCTTGAGCACCTGCATAGGTAAAATAAGAAGTCAGTCCACGGTCACTCCATTCGACATTCGGACTATTATTGGTAGATCCCCAATCCATAAATCGCAATACAGAAAAAGGAGCAATTTTATCCAAAAATACTTCGTAAAAAACATCTGTGGACAAGTCAGCATTTTCGTCTTGAATCCTCAACAATCTGAAGTTTCTAGCATGATTAGCCACATTGGACTCCAGGATATGTATCCAGATGTTGCCATTATTTGTCGGGCTGAATTGGATCCTTCCAGGAGTAGACGATATTTGATTTACACCACCATTCAATGTGACCGTACCTTCGCCATCATAAAGCAACACGTACATGGAGTCTTGTCTGAGATTGCCACCATCTGCCGATAAAATATACCTAACCATGGTCGACCCAACAGTGGTATTCTGCGGCAAACCTATAGGATATCCATTGGCATCAAGCGTTAATTGATTAGCTACTAGACAATCCCAACATTGTACAGTATTGGAAAAAGTTAAAATCTCATTTCGGATGTGTTTAAATAGGTTTTTCATAGGTCGCTCCACACTCCAGTCATTAAACCCAGACATATTTGTACCTATATCCATAGCGCAGGTAGCAGACACCCATCCAAAACAAGTACTACTGTCTCGTTTGATATGAAGCTTTATGGTGTCTCGGCAAACATTACTATTTCCTGCCACATAAAGGGTGTAAGCCCCAGGTGCCAAATCATGATATTGATTTCCACTTACCAAAGGTAATGTCTCATCCAAGCTATTGTAAAGTGCAAAAGACGCATTGTTGGCATTCACTCTAATCCGACCATTATTAACATTACAAGATGCCATTTGCAGACATGTAACCGTAGTTTGGCAAGGGAAAGTGTTATTTTCATCCATCACCGCAATGGTCTGATAGGTAGTATGTTGCAGTCCCAAATCATCGGTAACCGTAAGTGAAACATCCAAATTACCCAAAGCAGTATATGTATGACTTGCCATGGCACCACTTTGAGTAGGCGAGCCATCTCCAAAATTCCAAGTGTAGGTTAATGCTTGGTTTTCAGGATCATAAGACCCACTACCATCAAAAGTTACCATCAGTGGAGCTTGACCGACATCCGGTGTTTTTGTAAAAGATGCAATAGGCGGGAGATTGACAGC
>JBGSOH010000695.1:0-2551 GCA_041739205.1 Saprospiraceae bacterium | reverse complement strand
GTTTATTCATTTACAAATGACTGTGGATTTATTAAGATTTGATGGCATACCACAATCAGAAAAATGGTCTAAGCCTTATATTGCATTTGCAGGAACCTATTCAAACTTAAAAGATGGTGTTGATATTTTAATCCGAGCATTTTCATTAATATCGTCTGATTTCCCTGATTATAAATTATTGTTAGCTGGATTTTATGATCATGATGTTGTAAATCAAAGAAATCTAATTCAAGACCTTGGTTTAGAGAATAAAATTGAATATTTAGGGGTGTTATCTAAAGAAGAGATTCCTATATTTTTGAAAAATGCTGACCTTCTCGTGTTGTGTCGCCCTAATTCGTTTCAAGCAGAAGGCGGTTTTCCAACAAAATTGGGAGAGTATCTTGCTACTGGTAATCCTGTATGTGCGACATCTATTGGAGAAATACCAAATTATTTGAAGGATGAGGAATCTGTTTTTTTCGCTGAACCTGGATCCACAAATTCGTTTGCAGAAGCCATGAAGAAGGCATTATCTGATTTAGTGAAAGCGAAACTTGTTGGTGAAAAAGGGAAAATTGTGGCTCAAAAAGAATTTAATAAAGATATTCAAGCACAAAAGCTTTACGACTTTTTAAAAGACACTACTACCTAAATTAAAACGGCAAAAACAAATTTTGAATCAAATTTATATTATAAAATTGACTATGTTTATTACAATAATTTCAAAAGTCTTAAAAAATGTTAAAAAATAAAACGTTACTTATAACAGGGGGGACAGGATCATTTGGCAATGCCGTATTGCAACGCTTTTTACATACCGATCATTTTAGTGAGATAAGAATATTCAGTCGGGACGAAAAAAAGCAAGACGATATGCGTCGTCTGCTCAATAATCCCAAAGTCAAGTTTTACATAGGTGATGTGCGAGACTATCGCAGTATAGAACCAGCAGTAGTAGGTGTGGATTACATCTTTCATGCTGCCGCCTTAAAACAAGTACCATCCTGTGAATTTTTTCCACTCGAAGCAGTAAAGACCAATGTTTTGGGTACTGAAAATGTCCTAGATGTCGCGATAAAAAACAAAGTAAAAAAAGTAGTCGTCCTTAGTACTGACAAGGCAGTGTATCCCATCAATGCTATGGGGATTTCTAAGGCAATGATGGAAAAAGTGATGGTGGCCAAATCTCGTCTTTCATCTGAGACCATACTATGTGGTACTCGATATGGTAATGTCATGGCTAGTAGAGGATCCGTCATTCCCTTGTTTACAGACCAAATAAAAAAAGGCCTACCTATCACCATTACAGATCCATCTATGACAAGATTTATGATGACATTGGAAGATGCCGTAGATTTAGTGCTTTTTGCATTCGAGCATGGTCATGCTGGCGACATCTTTGTACAAAAATCACCTGCGGCTACCATTGCTACATTAGCAGATGCACTAAAAGTATTGTACAAATCAAATACAGAAATAGTAAATATAGGTACTCGTCATGGCGAAAAACTATATGAGACGCTGGTAAATAGAGAAGAAATGGCAAAAGCAGAAAATCTAGCTTCTTATTATAGAATACCTGCAGATAATAGAGACCTCAACTATGCGAGATATTTTTCTGAAGGAGAGCCTGATATGGAGAAGATGGAAGAGTACCATTCGCACAATACCCACAGACTAGATGTACAAGGTACCAAAGATTTATTGATGAAGTTGGCATTTATTAGGTCGGATATTTCCGCATTGTAAGATCTTTAAAAAAAGATCTCACTTTTATAAAAATTTTCAAAATCTAAGAAAATAGGAATGAAAATAGGAATCACAGGAGCGAATGGGTTTGTGGGCATACATTTAAAAAATTTTCTACATCTACAGGATGGTGTAGAAATCATGCCTTTTGAGCGAAGTTTTTTTGAAGATGATCAGAAAATGGATGACTTTGTGCGTGCTACGGATGTCATCTTTCATTTGGCAGGTCTGAATAGACATTCAGATCCTAAGATGATGTACGATACCAATGTTGGTGTGTGTGTTAAGTTGATAGATGCGTGTGTAAGATCAAATGTCAAGCCCCATATAATATTTTCATCTTCTACACAAGAAGATGAAAACACCATTTATGGTAACTCCAAAAAGGAAGGTAGATTATTATTAGAAGCTTGGGCATCTAAGTACGAAGCAAATGTGACAGCTGTGATTATTCCCAATGTTTTTGGGCCTTTCGGTCGTCCATTTTACAATTCTGTCGTGGCTACTTTTTGCCACCAATTGGTCCACAACCAACTACCAGAAATACATCAAGATAAGTCACTGAATCTAATTTATATCAATGAGTTGGTAGCTCAGTTGTTTCAACTTATACAACAGCCTAGATTAGGAAGGGTAGAAATTCCTCATCAATTTACCATGTCTGTTTCTGAGATATTAGCATTATTGAAGTTCTATAAGGATGAATATTTGGACAAAGGCGTTTTTCCAGATTTATCATCACCATTGCATTTGGCATTTTTTAATACTTTCAGATGTTATATGCCTAACGAGCATTACCCCGTTCCATTCACACTCCATA
>JBGSOH010000670.1:0-2698 GCA_041739205.1 Saprospiraceae bacterium | reverse complement strand
CTCAGCCCAAAAGTCACCACCTTTTCCATATAATCTGATAGTTTGTTTACCAATATTTAAAGTATCTCGTACAGTAAAAGTGATTTTCGGAAAAAATACCCAATTTTTTACTGTATTACTTCCACCAGAAAAACTTCTTTCCTCCATAAATATTCCAGTCTCTAGATGATATTTCTTATTGATTTTGGTTTGTAAAGTTAAACCATTATATATGGCAAAATGGTACATAGGGTTATCAGGAATATTCTGGCCTTTCATATTTATATCCTGAATGTTGCGATTTGTAAATTCATATAAATTATGCTGACCTTTTAGTTCATTTGTTAATGAAGTTTCAATTAATAAAGAATCCTGAGCAAAAATTATTTGTACGTGTAAGAAAGTCAAAAAAAATAAGATTATCTGAAACATCTTCATTCCTAAACTATTATTGATGTAATACAAATGTAGTATAAAATCAATTATCAAAATTACATTTTCTGCATTTTAGACAATTAAAATTGGATATTGATAAACTTGTGACAGCAATGAAATGCACAGGAAAACAAACGGGACTTTTGGACTAACCCAAGCTTAGCGGAGACGCTAAGCTTATCGAATTAAAAATACAAAAGAAAACTAAAATTATTACCAACTCACTTAAGTAATTGTCCTACCGTAGTCACACCTTTTAGAGATAATTTTTGAAGTAATTTCATGAAGATGATGGCCGTAATATAGGCATCGCCATCAGCAGTGTGTCGAGCCTTGGGTACAACATTAAATCTAGCGCACAACTTATCTAATGTATATTCTTTCCTGTCTAAACTATGTGGGTCAGACGCATGATCTAGTCTTCGTGCAAGGTAGGATGTATCGAGTACATTGTTTTTTAGTACATCACCACCATGATTTTTGGATATTTTATGGAGCATGGCGATGTCAAAATCAATATGATGCCCAACGATGATATCAGAACCTACAAAATCAAAAAAGGCAACCAATGCATCTTTTTGAGATTGGCCTTTTAATTCAGTCTGAACTAAACCATGGATTGCCACTGCATTTTGTGTTTGGATTTGCTCATTTTTTACAATAATGGATAGCGAATCAGCAATATCAATAGTATTATTTATTATTCTAACTGCACCAATTGATAAAATATTATCTTTTACAAGATCCAGTCCTGTGGTCTCCGTATCTAGGACAACAAATGACTGCTGATGAATCTGTTTTTTGGTATCCAATTTTTGGAATTGCTGAAGATAGTTTTTATAAAAATCTGCACTGACTTCCTTGTCCGCAGTGTCAAAATGAAAGATATTTTTTAGCTTTTTCCAGATCATAATATACCACCTAATTGAAACCTAACTTTAATCATTTTTTGTAATTCATCTATGGGTTGGAATGCATTACGAAGTAGCAATCTATCCATTTTATCCATTTCATCTGGCTGGATATATCTGCCAGAGTCACCTTTTTTAAATCCGTTTTTGGTGCGTATTCTTATTAAAATTTCATAAGCATCGGCAGCCATTCTGTATAATTCCGCATTTTGTGGCTCGATGTCTGCAAGTACCAAAAACCGGTTACAAGTATTATTTTCTCCACCGTTTCTAGAAGCAAGCGTGAGCAATCTAGCAGCATCCGTAAGTGGCATCATGGCTCTGAGTTTGATGTCGAAACTATCTTTGTGTTCGCCGTTTTTTTCTACTATAAAATTTCTGAAAAATGATAACGGCGCTGGATTTTCTAAAGCATTTTTGGCCAATAAATGTAAAAAAACTTCTTGTTTGTCTAAAGTAGTAAAAATATAATTTGTCAACGTATTGGCCAAAGAAACATCACCATACACAGGGCGATAATCAAAAAAGATGGTACACATCATAATCTCTTTTTCACCTGGCTGATATATCCATCGGTGGAAAGTTTGTTGCCATTCTTCTACACTTTGACACCATGCAGGGTTAGAAGCCATCATATCCGCAGGACAATACGCATACCCTACCTCATGAAGTATTGCCGTGACTTCTTTCGCCAATCTGATACACTTCTCCTTTATATCAGGTATCGAATCATCTTGTTTATAAATAAGTGCATTGTCCTGATCTGTTCTTAATAATTGTTCTTCGCGTCCTTCGCTGCCTAATGCTAGCCAACAGTATTTAATATCTCTATAAATTTCCTTGCCCAATTTAGACTCAGATATTTTGATGGCTTGCTGTATGATTTCATCATTGATACTGGATACAACTTGGGTGATAAATGGAATGGAAACTTCTTGATCGATGTATTTTTTTATCAGTCGCTCTACCTTATCTCTGACTCGTCTTAACTGTTCACCAGACTGCGATTTTCTAATTTCGCGTATGAGAATGGATGGATTGTCGGCTTGCTGGACGACAAGATCATGTTCGGATACTACGCCAACTAATTTGCTATGAATGGTGCCATCTTGGGTGACAGCAAGAGGGTTTCTACGATTTTTAATCATCAGTATCTGTAGTTCTGCAATGCTTAGGCCTGGCTTGACACAAATGACAGGGGCCGACATGATCAAAGAAATATTCTCCTTCTTGTGAATATCTCCTGCTACTACTTTTATTCTTAGATCTTTATCTGTCACAATGCCTATTGGTCGGATATCTTCGTCACAAACTACTATAGAGCCTATCTGATGCGTAGCCATGATCACTGCGGCTTCTTGTATGGTATGATG
>JBGSOH010000598.1:0-5266 GCA_041739205.1 Saprospiraceae bacterium | reverse complement strand
TTAACCCTAACAATCCATGTTATGAAAACGGTACGGTTACTTTTCAAGTGATAGAACCACAAACCCTAACTTTATCAGATAGTCAAATATGTCAATCTGCCGATTCTTTAGATTTAAATACTTTATTAGAAACACTTTCCCTTTCAGGTACTTGGTCAGGTCTAGGTGTCGCAGGTAATACTTTTTACCCGTCAAACCTGTCAGGAAATATCAATATTGCCTTTGATCCTACCATCAGTTGCATCAATCCTGATACAGCTATTATCAATGTAATTCCATCCATTATTCCGATAAATGATGATGCCCAAATTTGCAATACAACAGCTTCTTTGAATTTATTTAGTTTACAAGATACTTTATATTCCATAGGTATATGGTCTGGTCCAGGTATCATTAACAATGTTTTCTATTCAACAGGCCTTTCTGATACTATTGACCTCACCTTTACTGCACAAAATGCCTGTGCTATCCCTGTGCAATCAACCATTATTATAAATACCCCACAAGCTCCATTATTGGAGTCGATTAACATATGTCAATCAGCATCTCCGTTAGATCTATTTTCTTTAGTTGACCCTTCATTCCCTACAGGTACTTGGTCAGGAATAAATGTGGACACTAATGTATTTAATCCAGCAGGGCTTTTAGACACGATAATGTTAACGTTTAATTCAGACCAAGCATGTATACTTCCATCTACAGCACCCATTATTGTTCTTGGTTCGCCACTTATTGAAAATCTAGCTGTTGTGTGCCAAATTGATGACAATAACTATACTGTCTCATTTGATATATCAGGTGGTGACACCACAACATATAATGTCAATGGTGCAGAGATTGATACAAGCTTTTATATATCTTCATATCAGTCAAATACGCCTTTTAACCTGATTCTAACGGATATTAATGCATGTTCAGTAGATACAATTGCAGGGATAAAAAATTGTGCATGTACCTCTGATGCAGGTTCTATGGATTTCAGTAATGCACCGTTAAAAACCTGTAGTTCGGATTCTATCAGAGCGATTTTTAATAACGATAACAATACGGATACAGATTATGTAATCAGGTTTATTTTGCATGACGAACCTGGAATTACACTAGGAAATATCCTTGCCACTTCAAGTCAGCCTATATTTGCGTTTCCAACGTCGGGTGTTTTAGGCATGACTTATTATATTTCTCCTATTGTCACATCTACCATAAGTAATGGCGATTTAAACCTGAACGATCCTTGTTTATCAGTTGCTCCTGGCGTACCTATTCAATTTTATGAACCAAATATAGACATCTTACCTGTAGACGATTTTTGCATTACAGACTGCATAGATATACCCATAAAGATCACAGGCGAATCTCCTTTTAGCTATGATTTTGAAGTTATTAATGATAACAATGTTTTGATCATAGACAATCTAAATTCGCTTAATCAAGATAATGTCATTACCTTTTGTCCTGAAAATTTTAATATAAATACAGATGAAAAATTAGTCTTAAGGATTGTCCAGGTAAATGACAAAAATTGTTCAGTTTCTTCCCAAAGTGAGATTAGTTTTAATGTTAATCCCCAAAGAAAAAACCTAATTGATTCCGATTTATGTGAAGGAGATACACTAATGATTAATGGCATTACATATGATGCATCCAATAGTAAAGGCCAACAAATAATACCATCTACCACTATCTTTAATTGTGATTCCATCATTGATATTGATCTGAATATTTTACTACCTGCAAGTTCAATTATTGGCCGTCAAATTTGTAATGATCAATCTATCATAGTTAATGGAAATGTTTATGACAAAAATAGACCTTCGGGTATTGAAATCACCACAAATCAAGTAGGATGTGACTCTGTAATTACCATTGACTTGCAAATAATACCGTTTATTAATACTAATCTAAATCAAATACTTTGTATAGGAGATTCTATTGTTGTTAATGGAAATACTTATGACATAAATAAACCATCAGGTCAAGAAATAATAAAATCCAATATATCCTCTACATGTGATACTTTGGTAGATATAAACCTATCATTTATACAAGAATCAATTCATAAAATCACAGATACTATTTGTTACGAAGAAAGTATTGAAATCAATGGAATTATGTTTGGGAGTAACATGCCTAACGCTTCATTTACATTTCCCAATGGGGCAACGAATGGATGCGACAGCATTTTATTGGTCGAAATTATATTTTATCCCACGATGGTAGATACCATCAGAATTTCTTTAGCAACAGGAGAATCTAGAGAAATAAACGGTGTCGTTTTTGACAAAAACAAGTTAACTGGATTAACCCAAAGTAGTTCAGTCACACAAAATGGTTGTTTAAAATACGAATATATTATCATTACATTTGATGAAAACGAGATTTCAGCTAGTTACACTACACAAGATCAATCATGTCCAGACACAAATGATGGTGCCATAACCATTACTTCCATACTAGGTTGTAAAAATTACAAAATTCAAGTAAATGGTGACGTATACCAAAACGTCACAATCCCATTTACTATCAATAACTTAGCACCCAATACTTACAACTTAGAAATTTTTGGAGATGAAAATTGTTATTATAAATCGACATTTATTATCAATGAATCATTATCCAAAGGATTTGATCTAGTTAAAAATGAATTTGAGAAAAATGTAGGAGTCAATACCATTTTAGCATTAGAAATAACACCCTTACCTAATACGATTCAATGGATACCAAATATTAATTTGTCTTGTGATAACTGTCTTTCGCCAATTCTTTATGATATCAACGAAGACACAAAATTACAATTATTACTGACAGATAGTTTTGGTTGTATTTTCATTAAAGAAGTATTTATTGACCTAATCACTTCAACATCTGAAATTGCATTTCCCAATATTTTTTCACCAAATGGAGATGGCGTCAATGACCTTTTCACCATTCGAGATACACCATCGCAAAAAATAGACCGTTTCGCAATATATGATAGATGGGGTAACTTAGTTTATATCAACAAGCGTGAAGATAAGGCGTTGGAGTCCATAAGTTGGGATGGCAATTTGAATAATCAAGATATTATGCAAGGTGTTTATGTCTATGTAGCAACTATAGCCTTAGCAAATGGTCAACAAAAAATTGTTAATGGAAATTTTGTTTTAATAAAATAAAGCTAGTTGTATTAATAAATATCCCAAAACTATTTCAGCATTTAATTTCTAATATTTAAAAACTTAAGCGCCAAGAAAAGGCTTGAAAACCTTCAAGTGATGGACCTTAATGGACGAGTAGTCATGAATATCGCAGCCTCATAAGGTGATTATGCAGATATCTCTCAGCTACCAGAAGCCATGTACATCATACGTGGTAAATCGGTAGCACAAAAACTTGTAATCGTAAAATAGTTTCTTGTCAAATAAAAAAAGGGAATGAATTTCAAGATGGAAATTCATTCCCTTTTTTTATTGTTTTATGATCTTAGTGACTGCGCTTGTGCCATCTGTACCTTTACATTTTACAATATATACACCATCTTTCAGTCCCGAGATATCTATTTGTCCTGATGGTACTACTTGTGTAGATAGCACCTGCTGGCCTGTGATATGATAGATATCTACACTGCACGAAGTACTGCTTTCTATAGTGATATGGTCGCTAGCAGGATTAGGGTAGATGCGAGGTCTAGATTTATACCACGATATAGGGAATAGGGATGAGATGCGAGGATTGCACACTTCGGCTTCGTCCATCCTGTAGTGGACCATATTGGGTATGGCTGAGTTGCTATTAGGCCATGGTAGGGTCAGTCCTAGTTTCTCTAGGCCACATGCCTTGCCTTTTTCATCAGGCTTATGGATGATATGATACGTCTCCCATGTGAAACCCGTGCTGATATATATACGACAATCAGGGCCTAGCATACTATTAGAAAAGTTAAGACCAATCCCAAATGATGTAATGTACTTAATAGTATCTATGATCTCTAAGCCATCGTAGGGATCTTCTTCCCACAGATCGAGCTGATATAAGGTATCTTGTGCTGAGAAGTAGGCAAACCGACTATTGGGTGATATGCTCACGCCACCACGTCCATACTGATAATATTCATTGATCACCATCTCTTTATGATCTGATAACATACCTGTACTTCTATCAAAATCATATAGGTGTACACCGTTAACTAGGTCATACCATACATATCGGCTTCCATCAGGACTGAATGTCGCTTGACCTATGGCATATGGTCCTACTGTACCTATTACTTGACTATGTGAAAATGAGATACCTTGGGCTGTCAACAAAAAAGCATAAATTTTATTAGTATTATAAGCACACATGATGATCCACCAGTCTATACCATTCTGATGTTTACAGGCAGTTTGGTAGCCATATGCCAAATTGACGTCATTCTTGACAACCACATTTTTTTCTATCACACCACCCTTGCCACCATCTAGTGTCATATCTACGACGGTATAACACACTTTGGTAAAAGGGGGATTTTCAAGATTTCTAGGTCTATGTATCATGTAATATTTGTCTGCTTGCCCTGGTGCTGGTAAGGATAGTGTCCCATTATAATCACTATGAAAGCCATCAAGACCTATATCACAAAAATATTTATAATATGTACTATAATTAAGGCTATCTCCTCCCATCATTGTCTCATGATCCGCATTGATGATACGGCAGCCATTGGTATAATATTGCAACTTACCTGTCTCTGGGTGGCTGATCACGCTTATTGACTTCAAATGATAAGGCGTAGGGTGGGATGTCACTGATGGCGGGGATACATTAAAATCTATGATCATACCCTCGGCAGCATCTGCAAAGCCTCCTCCTGTGGTATCCGTATAGTTGTACCCTAGTATCCATGTATAGTCATACTTACTTTGTCCATAAATAGTACCATTACTCACAAGATAAATCAGTATGACATACCACCCTATCGTCCTCATATGTTTATTGTTTTATGATTTTAGTGACTGCGCTTGTCCCATCTGAACCTTTGCATCTTACAATATATACACCATCTTTCAGTCCAGAAATATCTATCTGTCCTGATGGTACTACTTGTGTAGATAGCACCTGCTGTCCTGTGATATGATAGATATCTACACTGCACGACGTACTGCTTTCTATAGTGATGTGGTCGCTAGCAGGATTGGGATAGATTTTGATTTGGTTGTTTTTGGTAATATTCGGTTGTGATCGTAACTCTGTAGTACATCCCACCTCATCTCTTAATACATCTATACCTGTTATTTTTTCGTATATG
>JBGSOH010000592.1:0-2896 GCA_041739205.1 Saprospiraceae bacterium | reverse complement strand
GTCGTGTCATTAAGGCTTCACGACAACTCATTAAGAGATAACGCCATGTCAACAAGGCTTCACGACTACTCATTAAGAGATAACGTCGTGTCACTAAGGCTTCACGACCTCTCATTAAGAGATAACGACTTGCCATTAAGGGTTCATGACCATTCATTAAGAGATAACGTTGTGTCAACAAGGCTTCACGACTACTCATTAAGAGATAATGTCGTAATGATAGATTATATCTATGTATCATAAAAGACTTGGGTGTGCTCAATTTAATTAATAAAAAACAAACTTTGTCTATTTTTTATTAAAGCGTCTATTCCAAATTTGAGTGCCAGTTGAAACTCTCAGAATGTACAACCCACTGCTTAAATCAGATAATTCGATGGGGTTTTGGTTATATTCATTTTGATAGACTTTCTTACCTTGCATGTCAAAAATAGAAATATCTGCTTGTTTAATATCCACATCTACATTCAATTGGTCATAGACAGGATTAGGATAAATCTTAAGGTTTATATTATTTTGCGCATCATCATTATTTGACAAGGTCGTATTGTAAAAGGGATGAACAGCAATACTATCGAACTCAGCACCTGAAAAAAGTATATTACCTAAGTGGTCAGTCACAGAGTATCCTCCTTGCCTATTGTAAATCCCATCACCATAATAATCTGTGATCACAAAATCATAACAAGCGGCAGACTCAAGACTGACCGTTTTTGTATAAGTCTGATTGTTTTCATAAGTACCATCAGGTTCTTGTGGAGCACTTGCACCAAAACCTATTCCAATATGATTGGTTCCTACCCAAGAGTTTCCACCACTTGAAACAATGTTACCTTCCTCATTTACAATGTGCCAATACGTATCTGAACCTACTTGATCGGTTTTTATCTCAATGGTAACTTTGTTAAATGTTGCCGCATCGCTCTTTTGAACATTGTAATGCCGATCATTATTAGTCAGAATACTATCACCTGTTTGATGTATGACTAGTGAGACCTTCGAATTGTCATCAACAGAAATCGGTTGCAAAACAAATGACTCCTTGTTAAAAGTGGGAATATTTCCAGTCCAGTATTGGGTAGAATGAAATATTTCATCGACAAAAATGTCAATACTTACCGAATCTAATATTGATGTCCCCAAGTTATACAATTCAAGTTGTGGAGAGAATGAATTTGCTTCGCTACAGATATATTGCGGACCTTCATCACATAAAAAGCCTATACTTGCATCTTTTTGAGGTAAATCAATGATACCAATTTCAACTAAATAAGGCTTTAACTCTTCGTTATTGAAAAAATCGAAGCTTTTAGTAGTTTTATCTTTGGGATTAATTACAAAGTAGGTCCCCCAATATGAAATCTGGTAATCATTGGCAGCGGATTGCATATTATCAAGGATGGGAACTGATGTGCAATAGGTCCAGTTTCCCACAGTAAAATCACCCGTACCTTCTAAGTCTGCAATATCGGTTCGATCGTCACCTTCCAAAAATAAAACCTCAAGTTCGTCTGTTCCTTCAGGTCCATAGGTCTCTCTTATCAGATCCAAAAAGTGAGTTTTGTGTATATGGTAACAAGGTGAGCACCAAGTAGCAGAGATTTCGATGATCACACCTTTTCCAGATTCCAAAATCTCATGGATGTCATATTTATTCCCGTTAATATCTATACCGCTTACGTTAGGTGCCAAAGAACCATCAGCAATCTGAGCTAAACATATATTTGAAATAAAGACGAAGATGAAAAGGTAAGTGATACGCTTCATGATGACTAATTAAATTGTTTTATAAAGATTAAATATATCTTTTATTGATAACTTGAATATTCCAAGTTATTCTATTATAAAACGCTTAGTTTGTTCATTACCATCCATATTAATATAAATATAATATAGACCTTGATCAGGTAGCGTTAAAGAAATAATAGGGTTGTTAATGTCTTTTTGTTTCAATGTTCTAATTGTTTGGCCAATGCTGTTGTAAATATTCAAATCAAAACTGTCAAAAGTTGTTGAGCCCAAATCAATCGTAATTTGTCCATTACTCGGGTTAGGATAAATTTCAAAGTCACTAAAAACTAGTGCTTGGTTAGCATTATCTATAGAAATAATTTTTGATTCATTAGTCCTACCATCATAATCCACTTGGATTAATTTATAATAAAGGAGCTCTTTTGGTGCATTTCGGTGTACAAAGTTATAATATGAAATATCAGAAGTATTACCCTTCCCATTTACGAATCCAATAGTTTCCCATGGACTTTTTTCAGTAGACACTTGTATCATATAACCCTCATTATTCATTTCTGACGCTGTACTCCAGTCCAAATGAGTATTGCCTTTCAAACTTTTTCCATTGAAAGATATCCAATCTACTGGTAATGGTGCTTGATCAAATATACCGTTAACAGCAGGTGTAGTGGTTCTCCATAGAAAAATCTGTAAGGTTGGATTCACCAAAGTCCACACAATGTTTTGATCAATAATGGAGCAAACATCGCCAGTTGTATTTGTAATAATACAAGTCGCTACAATTACATCAGAAGTTGAAATACCCAATGCCGTTAAATCGAATGTAAATACACCATTTGCAGCGGTTGTAGTGACGTTGGTTAAGCCGGGATTTGTGGTAGTACCTAAAATCCAATTACACTGTTGTCCTGCTGTAGGCATAATTGATGCAGGACCTACATGCCTTAATGTTAATGAAGTGGCACTACCACTACCGACACTGATTGATCTAAATTCGCAAGCTTGCTGAGGTGTACAACAAGTTTGGCTGTACATAATGTGAGAAACAAAAAGTAAACTGAAAAA
This sequence comes from Saprospiraceae bacterium, assembly GCA_041739205.1. Classification (GTDB taxonomy): domain Bacteria; phylum Bacteroidota; class Bacteroidia; order Chitinophagales; family Saprospiraceae; genus OLB9. Next base: position 79 of record JBGSOH010000592.1, on the reverse strand, counting down.
TAGTAAAAAGTGCTTCATTTTGGAAATTTTTAGATGTTAATTAATATTTATACAAAGTTATCTTACGTAAATAAATAAA
>JBGSOH010000590.1:0-7443 GCA_041739205.1 Saprospiraceae bacterium | reverse complement strand
AATATTAGCGATCAAAGGAATTTTAATATCGTTCTTTAGGCAATTTTTTATAACATCAATTGTGTTTTGCTCAATACCTTTGCCTATTCCTTGCTCGATTCCTTTGCCAATTCCTTTTTCGATTCCTTTCTCGATTCCTTTCTCGATTCCTTTTTCAATTCCTTTTTCGATTAGACGATCGTATGTACTCATAATTTTATCTTTTAAATTTGTGGATATTCCTTCTGAAATATCTAAAATATAACTTTGGTCAACTTCTAAAACTTCCAAAACATAAACAATGATTGTGAAAAAAAAGTTCCTTTCCGTGGAGTCGGATAACGTCGTTAAGATTTTTTCAATTTCGCTCTGAAGTAAGACTGGAGAAGAGCTATGTCTTTGAACCATCAATGCAGATTTTAAAAATACATTGGTTAGCGAGTCAAGACTATCAGAAGATAATCTGACCAAATCAATGTAAACCAAATCATAAGATGGTAGAAATAACTTTAAACTCAACGGAAAGTTTTGGAAATAATCATCCAACTGCCTTAATTTCCATTTGCCTTTACCATGATAATAAACAACTGGTAAGATCACTCGCTTGGGTTCTTTATTTTTACATTGAAGTTTATAGCCATTTGCCAAATAACCTAATATTTGAAAGACAGTAGCATCATCTCGCTTGCTTTTATGTTCGAGCAATACAGAAACATAACATTCTTCATTAATCTCATTGAGTTTAAATTTGAAGATGGCATCCGAAAACAATTCATTCAAGTCTTCTGTGATATAACTTGTACCTACATTTTCGAATGTATCGAAATCAATTAACTTGATAACATCCAATGGCAAAAACTTCTTAAGAAAATCTGTTGCCACTGACCTATCTTCCATCATTGCCTTGAAAAATTTATCGTGTTTGTTGTTTACCCCTTTTTTCAATGCGAAATTTTTTATTGCTTGTTTACTATTCATTCCAAAAACACCGATAGGCTGTCTTTGAGCAAGACCATCGGGCCTAAATCATACCTCTTGCTTTTATCTCTAGATATTTATTAATGGTGTCAATAGTTAGATTTTCAGGCTTCGTAAGAATGCTATGGATACCGTATTTCTTTAATTCATGAACTATGAGTTTTTTCTCAAACACAAATTTTTCTGCTATGATTTTGTCGAAAATCTCTTGTGTATTGTTAGCAGAGTGATGAATGATAGCGTCTAATTCTGTATTTTGAAAGAATATTACGATGAGCAAATGGCTTCTTGCAATGGCTTTTAGATATGGCAGCTGTCGATTGAGTCCATCCATCGTTTCAAAATTTGTGAAGAGCAATAAAAGACTTCTGTGGGAAATGTTTTTCCGAATATCACCATAAAGTTTACCATAGTCTGTCTCATAAAAATCAGTTTTCACATTATAAAGAGCTTCCATGATCAGTTGGTGTTGCATGGCTTTTCTACTCGCCACTACCCTATTGTCTACTCTCCGCGAAAAAGACATAAAACCTGCATAATCTTGTTTTCTCAAAGCTATTCCACTCACCACAAGACTAGCATTGATAGCATAATCCAATAAACTTAAACCGTCAAAAGGCATCTTCATCGTCCTACCCTTGTCTACAATACAATAGATGGCCTGTGATCTTTCATCTTGATATTGATTGACCATCATTTTATTAGCTTTGGCTGTAGCCTTCCAATTTACAGTCCTGAAATCATCTCTAGGGACATATTCTTTTATTTTTTCAAACTCCATAGAATGACCTAATCGACGTACTTTTTTCATGCCATGTTGCATCAATTTATTTGAAAAAGCACCTAATTCATATTTATTTAACTGAATAAAAGAAGGATAGACAGGAATAGTCATTTTCCCTATACTTGAAAATCTTCTTTTGATCAATGATAAGGGGGAAATAACAAAAACTATCAATCTACCGAACTCCACATTTCCCCTAAATGTAGGTCTCAAATGATATTCCATCTGTCTAAACTCTTTAGATTCAAAAACTTTAGTCATCATAAAATCCCTAACCTGAAACTCTTCAGGTATCTCATCTATAATCTCACATGTCACCTTAAAACCATAATAGTTTGTCAATTCAATGACGACCTCGTTTTGATCACCATTAGACAATTTTTCTGGGAGCAATCTTGATGCTTGAATACCTTTATGAGCATTAAATAACAGTAAAATATCAAATAATAAAAACAGTAACAATATATAAAATGCAATCTGTGCCGGCAGAAACAAAACCGGTAAAAAGAAGGAAATCACCATCAGCACAATGACCCCTATGCCGAAGTAATAAAACCTTGGGTGAATGTAAAGTCCAGAAAATATCTTTTTTATGAATGCCATGAATCTATGGAGTAATGCCTTTTATCAATTTTGGAGCAAATATAAACTTTGATATAACATCTTTCCAACTTCTATTTTTTAATAAATTGTTCGGCATTAAGATTATTCAAACTTATGTAATAAATACCCGCTGGCAAATCCGAAATTGATATTGGTTCTAAACCATTATACTTCGCCAATGCTTTGACTTGTCTACCATTTTGGTCTGTAATTAGTACTGAATTGATTGGCTTTAATCCACCAGATACCCATAGATATTCTGATGAAGGATTAGGGTAAATGTAAGTTTTAGTATTAGTAAAGTCTTCAGAACCTACCAATCTATCACATAATGTCAAATCTGGATTTAACTCTATATTTCCTTTAGGAGAAAGGTCCTTGCCCATAAAAGCTAAATAATCTGATGGATACTTATAGGCTCTGAAAGTATTGTTTTCCATGGATGCAAGGGTTGCATTCGTTTCTTGTGGTTGGCCTCCTTTAAGCGGAACTACGTATTCCCATACAATTTCTTTGTCTTTTGTCATCTCTGTGATGTAGCCAGAAGAACCACTTAGCATTAAAATGTTATTATTGGGCAATATCTGAGCACTAGAAAGGCCTGCAGAGAAAAATGGACGTGGTCCAGGGTGTGTAATGGTATTCTCGAAACTCAAAGGAAGAAAAACATTATTCACTTCAGAATAGTCCCAATCATACATATTCCAAGGTGTCGAAAATTTTTCTACAGCTGATGCAGTTGGTGTTTTTCTATTGTTAAAAACTAATATTTTATCTGCATCAGGATGCCCAAAAGGCAAATTCTGAATCCATGTAGCATTATGCTGAAAAAATAAATCTTGATCAGAAGCAGTACCATTTTTGTAAGCAGCAGGATTGCCAATTCTATACATTAGATCACCACCTCTATTGGACTTGCCACCATTGTGACTAGCTGCTTGGACAGTAGTAGTGGTATGGTCAATGATCCACAATTCACTGAAGTAAGGACTTGAAATTAAAATTTGATCTAATTCGGCATTATAATCAATGGCATTCGTATGCATCCAAGAAGCTGCCCCATTATTCGTGTCATAATTAAAATCTACTAATTCTGGATGGTCTGCTACCACCCCATAATTTGGTTTGGTCGGATCAAAATCTTGAATCAAATGATCTGTTACATGCCATGACCAAACGACTGCACTAGACGCTGGATTGATTTCATAAATGGCATCTGGATACAAAGCGTCTTGGGTAATTAAAGCAGGATTTCTACCCAAACTAATTGCTTCATCTTTTGACATTTTTTCCCATACTATGGCCAGGATATTACCATTTGGCATCACCTTTATATCATGGTGCAACCTTGCGATGCTATCATTTTTTGTATATGACCATAGTACATTATTATCCCAATCCACTATCTCTATGGTACCTCCACCACCACCTGCCCATATTGGGTCATTAGCAACAGCAGCTGGTCTTTTGGTTTTCACTAAATTACCATTAGGTAGCAAATAAGCTGTATTGCCAGCTCTAGAGTTTGGAGCATCATCCCATCTGTGTACGATGTTACCACAATTATTGATTAGAAATACGGATGGTTGATTATGTGGATAGATCATAGTGTAGCCATCTGCCGTCTTATCCTTTTTGTAGGTCAATAGGCCCAAATTTTGAGCTTCCATACATTGCACTAAAAAAAGAAGAACTAAAGAGATATAGATTTTTAATGTCATTGTGAATATTTTTATTTGAAATGATTTTTTTAAAAAACGGTCTAAAGTCTATTTAGTAAATAAAAACTATTTTTGAAGTGATTTGATTACCCATTATGATTTGAAGAATTACAATTTGATCAGATAAATTATGAACCCAATCTATCTGCTGGTTTTGAGATTGTAGGGAAGATAATAATTGACCTTGTAAATTATAAGCACGCATTTCAAAATCAATGCTTGAAGAAATATTTATAAGGTCTGAATACTGTTTAAATATTACTTTATTTTCATCAGCAGTTTCGTCGGTACTTGAGTACAGGCTGCACGCATAATTACTTGGTGGATTTTCTACATTACCCATAGGTGTAAGTTGTTTGCCTACAAAAGCTGGATAGTCATGACTATACCTTTCTGATCTAAACAAATAACCAGATAATGGAACAGCGTAGTTCCAAAGTACATTTCCATCTGGATCTATTTCATAAATTTTGGCAGTCCTGCCTTCGGTGATCACGATATTTCCATTCGGTAAGACTTTAGCGCCAGAAGTATAACCACTCCAAATTTTAACTTTATTCTGGGTGGCACCATATTCTACCGCTGGTGTCAGTGGCATATATGGTTGGTCGTTTTCTAGGGTATATGATCCATCTGGCTTTATAGGTGGGTCTATAATTTGAACGGTAGAGTAATTTGCTTTCGAAAGAAGATTATTAAAAACCATAATTTTGTCTTTATGTTCACCATACTTTATCCAGTTTGGATTATGCTGAAAATACAACTGTTGTGCATTTGGAGTGGCTCTTTTATAATTGGCTGGATTACCATATCTGTACAATAAATCACCACCTTTATTATATTTTCCACCTGTGCTGCCTTTTGCTTGCTCCGTAGTGGTGCTATGATCAATAATCACGATCTCACTAACCTTCCTCACACTCAAGACAATCTGATCCAAGTCTTCATTATAATCCATACCGTTTATCATAAACGACTCTGTAAACTCCCAATCAAAGGTCGCGATGGCATTAATATTGATTTTTTCAGGATGATCTTTTATAACACCATATGCTTTTTTGGCAGGAAACTTATCTTGAATGACATGGTCTAAGAGATTCCATCTCCAGACTACTTTACCACTATTTCCATCTAATTCTACGACAACATCACTCTGAGTCGGAAAGGTATTCGGAATATCGTATCCATATTCTTGAAATCTTTGCAGAGATACTTCTTCTCTTGCAACGCATAGGTAGTTTCCATTTTTTAATTTTACAACTTCATATTCTAGTACTAGTCCGAGCTCATTTAATTGGACATCATTTACTACTTGATTATTCCAATTTAGTTCGGTAATTGTAGAACTTGTCATGTAAATCAAATTACCATCAGGCAATAACTTGCAATGTCTTGTAGGCGAATAAACCGGCCAAGTTTTGACAATTTCTCCACAATTATCTACCAAATAAGTGGCACCCGATGCAGAAAACAAACTGTAACCATTTGTAGCGTCTGCTGTATTTAATAGAATACCGTCTTGGCTGGTACAGAATTGTGTGTACAATAAAATAAGCAATAAAAATTTAGTCTTCATCTTTATATTAAGTTTAAAATTGGAATAATCTCACGTAAAAATAATATTTTTTTATTTAATCCTAGTTAAAAAGAAAAATAATTTCTAAAAACTACACAAATATTAAAATTAATTGTGAACTTTACATTAAACTTGAATATTATGAAATTGAAATCTTATCTAATCTTATTTTTATTATCTAGTGTAAAGCTATATGCACAGCAAAGTAATCAGTGTCTTACTATAGATTTTGAGACAATTGGGAATCTTAGTTTAAATGAAGGGCTGCCGATTAACAATCAATTTTTAGATGAATATGGCGTGACATTCGAACTAGAGAACGGAACCATTCCATTGCTTGCAGAAGTCGGTGGCATTAGACCTTTTGCTTTTTCAAGTTCATTTGGTAATGATACTCCTTCCCCAAATCAAAACGTAGGACGTTTTTTTATCACAGATGATGGTTTAGTATCAAATCTAACTGCGATTCCTCTCATTGTAAAATTTAACAATCCCGTAGATAGTGTATCTGCTGAGGTACTCGATATGGATTTTGACGAAATATTTACAGTTACAGCAAGAGATATAAATGGTAATACTTTACTTACTAAAACTATCAAAGCTGGCGAGCCGGATACTGGTGACGGCCGTGCTACTCTTTTTGGGTTTAACATGCCGGGATGCATCGGTACTATCTATTCATTAAAATTTGAAGGCACTAGACAAGTCTCTGGAGGATTTGGCTTTGCAATGGATAATTTTTCATTTTGTTTTTCAGGTATTGATGTAGAAAGATCAGTAGGTTTTTTAGTTGACCCACCTGATTGCAAAACTTTTCTTGGCACCATAACACCTATAAACGCAGGAAATTATGATCTCACTTACTCGCTAGATAATGTGACTTTTTTTACTTTTGATGAAATTTTAAACTTACCATCAGGAGATTACCATTTCTACCTAAAAGCGGAAGGTGGTTGTGAAGCGGAAATGGATGTTAATATCCCTGGCTTAATCTACCCAAGTATAGATAACAATACGACCGTCTCTAGTACGACCTGTGGTGGTGATAATGGCAAAATTGAAATTTCTGCATCAGGCAATGAACTCCAATATTCTATAGATAATCAAATGTTTACGGACACAAACTCCTACGACAATCTTGCTCCAGGTAGATATATGGTCATCGTCCAAAACAATTTGGGATGCCGAGACACCACATTTATTGATATAAGTCCAAGTATCCCTGTCGTTATTTCTTCTGTAGTCACTGAAAAGGATAATTGCAAAAATGCTGTGGGCAGTTTACAAATAAATATGGAGACGGTAGGTGAATATCGATATTACATTAATGACAATATTGTATTGGATCCCAAAATAGACAGTCTAGCAGCTGGCAGCTACCTCATAAGTATAAGAGATGATTTTGGTTGTTTTTTGGATACACTGGTCGACATAGAAGCAACACCAGAAATCATCCTAGCAGAAATAAAAGCTACACCAACGGATTGCCGTGAAAACAATGGAAGCATTTCATTTTCAGTATCAGCAGAAGATAGTACTCTTGATATTTTTTTGGATGAAAAAGAAATCTTTACAAATCTGGTGGAAGGGCTTACTTGGGGAGATTATGACTTATTAATCCGTGATGAATATGGTTGTGAAGTACGCCAACGTATCGATGTAGAAAGAGAAAAATGTCCCTTTTACCTACCAAATATTATCAGTGGTCATAGTTCTAGTGTCAATAACAACTTTATCATCAAAACATTAGATGATTACAACCTTAATGTGATCAAATATAGGATTTATGATAGATGGGGCAA
>JBGSOH010000524.1:0-3096 GCA_041739205.1 Saprospiraceae bacterium | reverse complement strand
ACAATCAGTGGGTCTGTCAAAGTACACAAGCCAATGGTGGAATGGTTGCCTTTGCTGACTGCTCTGTAGAACAAATAGATGGTTCTATCATGGTCTATTGCGGCAGGGTTGAGCACGCCTTCATTTTCGAAACCATCTGTTGATTTTTCGAGAATTATACCGTGTTTTATTACTTCTATCATTTGGCTATTTAAAGTTTCAGGTTGATTGAATACAATTTCTTTATTCCTAATTGATTTAAGGAGTAAGAAGGATAAGGTTTGAATGTAGATTGAAAATGTAGTCTAATCTTATTAACATATTTAATACAATTAATCCAAGATAAATATGTCGTAAATACGTAACATTAGTTTTGATTTTTAGAAAAAATGGAAGGTTTTGGAGTGCAAAAGCAACCTAGACCTATCCATTCATAAGAAACACACCGGTGCGCATGAATCCTAGTATTAACCTTTTTGAGCAGGCTTAGCTTGCGGTTTAGGTGCAAATGCATCTATTCCTGATTTTGGAGAGCTTTTGCCTTCATTTTTGTAATCAGAACCTTCTTTCGATTTGCCTGATTTATCTGCTGGAGCCTTCTTGTTGTTTTTAGAACCTTTATCCTTACTCATAATGATATAATATGATTTGTGAATGAATTATCACATGGTAAAGGTGCAGGTATTTAATGCAATTTACATTACACAATATTCTTAAAAAATTGTAAAATTAAAAACAAGTTTTAAGATCAACAAGAACCTAGCGCTATCCAGATAATAACAAAAACGACAATCGTACCTATACAACCACCACCTAATTTCGACGCGCCATAACCAGCGATAAGTCCTTTGAAAATGTTATTCATATCTAATGTTTTATATTAAGAAAAAAATTGTGAATAATCTTAAAATACTTTTTGGGTGAGATTTGATAGTTTTTAATTGTAGCTATGTTTTGATGAAAAGTTTTGAAGACCTTTTAATCAACATTATAATTAAATGTAGTATTTCTTACTTGATAAATAAACCTCAATGTATCTAGATTAGTTCCTACTTGATTTTATTTTAAGAAAATCCGTAGGATTATTAGAATATGTTTGAATTTTTATTGCCTTATAATCTATTGATTAGCAACTAAGAGAATTTTTAAACATACTCTTAAAACATCCTACGGATAATTGATAAATTTAAAAACTTCGAAATTAGATATCCTTATCTTATTACAAAGACAGGTTGATTCTTAATTATTAAATCTTTACAGATCGTAAACTGTCTAACAAACCGAAGATTTGCAACAACCAGATCACCACAATGATCACTACTACTGCATTTAATATACTTTTGATTTTGCTATCCATCGGAAGGTAGGTATTGACTAACCAAAGTAATACACCGACGGCGATAAGAACGAGTAAAATGGTTATTAATGGCATCTTGTTTGATTTTATGAATTTAAAAGTTCAAAGATATGCCATCCATATGGTCAATGCTTTATACAATTTTCTAATTTGTTTACATCATTTATTGGTCTGAATATGTACCTTTTATATGTATCTAATAGATGTACACTAATGGCAACAATGTCATAAAATGTAATTATATAAATTTTTTCAATATTTATGTAACGCCTTAGTATTGTGTGGGTTGTACCTTTGTATCATCAATTGTTTATGTAGCGCCAACTTTTCTAAACCAATTTTATATGTCACATTCCTTTTGATAAAAAGAGCATAGATTTCTCAAGTTGTCGATATTTAATTAGTACACGTTTTGCTTTTATTTATTATCACCAATTTTTACTAGCTCTTTTTGATTAGCAAATCTTTATTTTTTTTTCACATCAAACATTACGTTATGAATTCTCAACATAAAAGCCCCATCTTCTTACTTCTTCTTGTTGTTGTTTTTGGTGGCTGTTCTTCCTTAAATAGAACACAAAAAGGTGCCGCTATAGGTACTGCGGCTGGTGGGGCAACTGGAGCTATAGTAGGGAAGGCCACAGGAAATTCAGCATTAGGTGCCATTATCGGCGCTACGGTAGGTGGTGTTTCTGGAGCATTGATTGGAAGAAAAATGGATAAACAAGCAGAAGAAATAGAAAAAAAAGTACCCGATGCCAAAGTATTGCGAGTAGGTGAAGGTATTGTGGTAGAATTCAGTAGCAATGTGCTATTTGCTTTTGATAAGTCTGCCCTTAATGCAGACTCAAAAGAAAGTTTAAATAAACTAGCAGAGGTACTTAAAAATTATGCTGATACTGACATAGAACTGCAAGGACATACGGATAGTAAAGGTAGTGATGCTTATAATAAGAAATTGTCAACTGAAAGGGCTACAATAGTCTCAAGTTATCTTAAGCAAAACGGGATATCTAGCAATAGAATATCAGTAGTAGGGTTTGGTGAATCATTGCCAAAATATATCAACGAAACTGAAGATGGCCGTGCGCTCAATCGACGAGTGGAGTTCCTAATAACTGCCAATGAAAAGATGAAATCAGACGCTAAAATGGAAGGCGGGACCAAATAGATTTAAGTTTCAATGATCATTTTATAAACCAACTTTTTTTAAACAAAACCAAAAATAAATAGTCATGCGAGCAATATATTTATGTGTATTCATCTGTTTAATGATACATGGACAACAGGTAACCGCGCAAGATGAGACACAAGCTAAAACATCTTTTGGTGTAATAGGAGGTGTTAATTTTTTCAACCTTGTGGGAGATGACAGCGATGGCGTAAAAGAAGAAAACGATGTGTTGCTTGGTTTTCAAGGTGGTGTATTTGCTCGGATTCCATTAGTGAGTCAATTTTATTTACAACCTGGATTATTATATGTCCAGAAAGGTGCAAAAAATGAAAGTGATTTGGGCAAAATAACATACAGATTAGCTTATGCGGAATTGCCTATCAATTTTTTATACAAAGCACAAGTTGGCGCAGGATCTATTTTGTTAGGATTCGGACCTTATGTAGCTTATGGAATTAATGGTAATGTAAAAGCAGAGTCAGGTGGCGTATCATTGGATAATGACATCGTTTTTCAGAATGAGGTCGCGCTTACAGATCCTTTGACAAAGTTTTATGCAAGAAGATTTGATGCAGGAGCAAATATC
>JBGSOH010000523.1:0-2201 GCA_041739205.1 Saprospiraceae bacterium | reverse complement strand
AATGGATGGAATAACAGTCGTGAAATCCAAGTAGCAAAACTTGGCGTCGAAAGCGGCAAACTTACCAAAGAACAAACCGCTTTAGCATTAAAAACAGACTTATTCAGTATCTACAATAATTACATCACATCAAAGGAACTAGCAAATCTAGAGACTAATAACATCAAAATAGCACAGCGGAATCTCGATATTACCACTGATAAAATGAGGTTAGGCACGATAGACGCACTAGAACTCAGGACCGCTCAACTCAATCTAGTAGATACAGAATTTAGAAAAATAACCGCAGATTTTGAAGTAAAATTGGCAGAGATAGAGTTGCTACGGTTGGCTGGTGAGTTGGTGAAATAAGGAAGGAATAAATAGGATTAACATTTTCTAGTTCTAATCAAAAACGCTAATATTTTTATTGAGTTTTATCATTTCTGTGAGCAAATCTTCAGGTAGAATACCTTGCTTTTTTGCCGTTTTTATCAAAAGCTTTTTGTCAAGATTCATGGATTTGGTTTGCGTACCAAAAAACTCTTCTCCCTGACCTTCCGATGTAAACTTTGCAGAGAGTAACTTCCCTTTTTTAGACAATGCCAATGACAAGACTTTTGTATCATCATCATTATATTCAAAATATGATGATGTCCCAAATATTTTACTCAGTTTATTGAGTGTATCCATTAATAACAGAGCATAATTTGCAGATTCTGATGAATTAGGTATAATATATGGTACATTTCTACCCATAATGATGGTATTTCCATTACTGGATATGACAGCTATCATGGATCCATTTTGAACACTTTCCAAAACGCTAACAGCATCAGATTCTTTTAATATAGGATTAATTCCTATTATGTTGAATATTTTTTCTTTGTCATCTGAGGGAATGTTAAACCATCTACATTGATCATTCAATAAACTTAAGGCTTTACGTTGTTCTTTGGTCAACTTAACACCTCTCGCTTCTTCTTTCTGTCTAAATGCCTCCATGTAAGCATCATCGATCAATGTAAGTGGTGTGATTAACCAAAGATTCCAATTATGTACTTTTGCAAATTCATATACTTTGACTAAATCTTCATACTGTACTTTTGGGTCAAATGTAACAGAGATACTACCAGCACCTGGAGTAGTTAACCAAACGTTTTCTTCTAAAACATTTTCTGTTAGCAAAGCTAATTTTTTCTCCGGCACTCTACTAAACTTACTAGATGTTTTTCCTTGATCAGTTAAATGATACCAATTAAATTTTGCTTTCTCAACTGCAATAATAAATTCAATTTCCTGTATTTTAATTGAAGGAAAAAGTATTTCATTGAGTGATTTTTTGACCTGTTTATCTACAATTATAAACTTTATCATATTCCAATTCCTTTTTCTATTGTATCTATTACTACTTTAATTTTTCATTTTTTTAGAATATAAGAACTAGCATTGAAATACTATCATGCGATCTCCCCAAAATTTTAAATTATCAAATGCTAAAAAAATCATGCTCAAAGATATTTATTACTGAAAATAAACAAAGATAACGACCTAAATCATGTCATCCCTACGGGATTAGGTTGTGGTATGTAATGTGTTTTCTATAATCATTTCATCCCTACGGGATTGAATAAAATGTTCATATACATTGTTGAATGGTTTTTGGACATGTTAAAATATGGTTTACAATTAATTTCAATGATCTTACCTTAATCCCGAAGGGATGTTAAGGTTATAGTAAATATATGTGCATTGCTGTTTAAAACCCAGAAAGGGTGGCATATCGTATGGAATAATAATTGCCGAAATCATGTCATCCCTACGGGATTAGGTTGTGGTGTGTAATATGTTTTCTATAATTATGCCATCCCTATGGCATTAGATTGTTGGCATATGATATGGTTTCTATAATCATTTCATCCCTTTGGGGATGTCATAAATTGTATTAACATTTAAAAGGTGGTATGTTTTAAGCTATAATGATTGTTATTATAATCAAAAGAACTATATTTGTGCAAAATATCAATCATTTTGTGATGAGTACCAAAAAACAAATCATTTTTCCTAAATATATTCCACTCTTGGAAAAAATGGGTGAAAACCTAAAAATGGCGCGCAAACGACGTAAACTGACGACCACACAGGTGGCAGAAAGAGCTGATATTTCTCGATCTACGCTGTACCAAATAGAGTCAGGGAATCCAAGTGTTGCTATGGGTGCA
>JBGSOH010000512.1:0-10195 GCA_041739205.1 Saprospiraceae bacterium | reverse complement strand
AGATTTATATTTATGCCTGACATTGGACCAGTTACAGATGCAGAAGCAACATCCGTACATCCATTAGCATCTGTTACAGTGACTTGATAATTTCCTGCAGGAACGCCAGTTCTAAACGCCGTCGTAGGACCATCTGACCATAAGTAGCTATACCCTTGTACACCACCTGTAACATTAAGAGTGACCGAACCAGTACCACCGAAACAACTAAAATTAGTACCTGATGCTGTCAAATTTAAAACATTTGGTTCTTCCAATAAAGCTGTAAAGCTACCAGAACAACCTGTAAATGAAGTAACGGTGACCACATAGGTTCCGGCTGGTAAATTAGAAATGCTAGATGCACTACCCGATCCAGAACCTGGCGGTGTCGCACGTGTCCATGTCCAATCATTAGAACCATAGACACTCGAACCAGTCACATTCAATTGGATACTACCATCAGCACTGCCTGCACATGATGGATGTACTACCGTAGGACGAACACCATAATCACAAAGTATCTCTACTCTCCTAGAGTCTGTTGTTGTTCTGCCGCAAGCATCTGTGATAGATACTGTTAATACACAAGGTGTAGGATCACTGGTATTAGGTGGTATAAAATCTGGGTTAGGATGATTGGCAGATGGGCTGAAAGTACCACCGCAATTCGAAGACCATTCAATGGTAAAACCAGATAAATCTTGACCATTTGGAAGTGAAAAATCAACCCTTGCAGGAATACCAGAATTGGCAATATCTGGAAGACTATTTACATTGATGGATTCAGCTTTGTCATTGGCCACTAGCCAGCTAAAATTAAAAAATGCCCTTTGTGCAGCTACGTGAGCTGGACTTGTCTGACATTTATCGTATGAATGACCTGCAGAGTGCATGACAAAACCACGATTGTCATCGCCAAAACCTCTGCCATACACCATAGGTGCAGCAGCATTTCGTAGGTCAGGATTTAGGGAAGGTACATTGTTATGTGAAGGATCATAGACTATTATTTTAGTCGTTGGATTCCATCTAGCACTTGTACCAGAAGTTTGTCTCGGAATATAAATTTGTTCAGCCCCATTGGTATGTGCTCCATCTGTTGTAGATATATATTGGGCTACAGGATCAGCAGGAAGTCTATGCGTATATGGTGGAGAACCATCATTGTGAGTACTCCACAACATCAATGAATTACTATTTGCATAAATACCACTTGACCCTGTGAAACTTGGATCCTTTACAGTAAGAAAATTTGTTTGTTGATTTCTGTTGGATGGATTAACCATGTTTTCTAAGGCGCTTCCTGATGTGCATCCATCCCAAATGCCGCCTTTACACTCCAGATTCCAAGTGTATAATCTTTGGTGGACGGCCCAGCTTGGCTCTGCGTGCGGCAATACAAAAAGATCATCACAACAATCAAGTTCTGAAGGGTCTTTCCATCCTGCGCCATCTAAACCACCAAAAGCCGCAGCTGGTATTCCTGCATTCAAAAAGTATTCTACCGCTAGTTTTCCATTTCTTTTATCAAGCGTCCATCTAGGGACATTTTTTAATTCTCTGTGGACAAAATCACTACATAAAGTCAATGCAGAAATGGTAGTAACTCCTACAACGCCTGCTGTTTGCCACGATGTAATTCTAGCATTCACAGCTGGTGTGCGATATTCTGCCGGAATAACAAAAGGTCCACCTTTATAGTCAATACCATTATATCTAAAATCTACACCATCTTTTGCTTTGTTAGGATTGATAACCCATATGACTTTCACGTTATGGTTTTTGATTAAATCATAGATCAATCCATATGGTTTTAATGCATTTTTATCCGTTTGGGGTGTAATTCCCATATTGATGATATACGAACCAGAAGCAAACGATACTTTATTTTCATCGGTACACACGACTTCATTATTCCCTCCTGTATCTCCACCATTATCAACAGGTGCTGGTGTGCAACTATCTGAAAAACAATTATTTAAAACAGTCTGCAAGTTAGATTCAGACCCAGCGCCCGGTGTATTACTTCCATTCTTCCTAGCAGAATACCAAGTAATTCCTGTAAAATTCCATGTACCACAGTTGCCAAAATCATTATCGATAGCTAAACATAAACCTGACCCTAAAACGGTGCCAGAATTAATGTGAAAATTGCCATTTTTATTGATCTTAACTTTCGTGTCGCAGTAGGTACTTGTCCTATTTGTTTTTAGGAAATGACCATTCGCAATGATGATGGTAGAATTATAAATGCTTTGTGTATTTTTGCTATCCCAATCTCCTATATCTTCCGCATCAGCTACACCTATATTAGTTGTTAATGCATGGTTACTACCTCGATCGCCAATTTCAAAAAAGCAGTCTTTAATGACGTCTACACCATTGATACCTGTACCAGAACCAGTTGCATAAAGCAAAAAACTGCTAGTGATATTAAGACAATTATTTTCCAAATATCTGTAGCCTCCATCATTTAAGAAAGCTGCACTTGTAGTTGTAGAGCCAAGCGCATATTTTCTTCCTGCTTTTTCCTGACCTATTTCTATGGTTACACCAGTCATGCAGAATACAGTATTGGATACTTGCTCTACGTGACCAGCACACTGTAACGTTCCACCGATTTGTATATATTTAGATCCAGGTACTGTTAATACCAAACAGCCATTGTTGATAACCAAGGTAGGACCATCTATGAATAAGACAGCACCTGAAGATTTTAGAAGGACATTCTTATTATTTACCGTTACTGTACCGGAGCCGGTGATACGGATTTTTACATTTATATTATCAGCAATGACACCTGTGAGTGCTTGCCAATCTACGTTACCATTAGCCACGACATTCACATCCCATGAATTCGGGGGAGTACACGCCGCATTTGGTAATGGAGGCGTACATTGAGAAAACAAATTAGGCGTCGTACCCGAGAAAAACATAAAAAACGTTACTAAAAAAAGTACGCTTTTAAGATTTGACCGGGAAAGAAAACTGATAATTTGAATAACTCCTATCTTAACACTGCACCTTGTTTTATAGGAAAACATTATCGATTTTTTGGGTTCTTAAATAAATTCTTAAATTACATTAAGCTGACTTTTTGTTTTTGGTAATTATTGTTTTAAAAATTATAAAATCTTGTATTGATAGGACACTAAAAAGGAACTGTACCACTATCAAAATATTAAAAATTTATAATAAAATAACACCATCTTTAAATTAGGCATTATCTGTTAACAAATTGGTTTGGGGCAAAAATACATATTATAATTATATTTAATATATATTTAGGTAAAAATATTTTTATAGTGATGATTGTGTATCGTAAAATGAGTCCACTAATTAGTATGTTTTACCACTAAGAAAAACTAAAGTAATTCACTAAGTCCACTAAAAAAAAATGCAAAAATGTTTGATTTCACCCTACTCTACCTCTTAGGAATCTGCTGAAGGAAAAAATTAAAATTTGCAAGTAAGCCTGTATTCAGTGGGTATAATAATATCTGGCTGAATAAGTAATTCTTATCGTCATTTGGATTGTCGTATTTTGACTTGCCATCCATATTGTAATCACCTTGTAAATACCCGTATGCAAAGTTGTAATTGGAAGTATTGACCAGATTTTCAGGATAGGCAAAAACTTCAAAAAATAAAACATTCTGATCATCACCTGGATTGACAAATTTGAGCTTTCCATCACCATCAAAATCGCCTCCCCACAATACTCGATATCCTGGTGCAATAAGTTCATTCATAGACAAGCCTGTATAATTGTATCCATTATTAAGTCTGCCACCAAAATTAAAAATTGGTTGATCTAAACTTGTAAAATCTATCAAATCACCACTAAAGACTTTTTCAGACATTGCACCTAGATGATTTCTATGCCGAATTGCTACAAAAAAACTATCTGCTGCTACTCCGGGAATGCGTAGATGACTAACGCCGTCTAAATCTACTACATCTCCATCTCGCTGAACTAATCCTGATCGTGTGGCTATAATTTCTGTACTATCTGTCTTAGATCTTAATTCCACAAAAACCCAATCTACTATGGCATTTTCACCTGTAACGCCCATGACTTCTGCATAATTTGGGATATTAGAAAATCTATTGGCTATCTGATCATTTACTTGTGGATACTTACTTCTAAGATCAAAATTTGGTGTCTGAAACTTATATGGATCTTGACTAGGTATGTAACACTGTCCAGTAAACCCATTTTGTCTTAATTGGTCTTTCATCAGTGGTCGTCCTGATGCTGTTTTGATGTTTCCATTGTTATGCAACGACCCTTCCAAATATACCCTTAGTTGTAATGTAATATCATTAAGAACATAAATATATGCTGTAGCTTGGCGACAAGCCATAACTGCATTATCATCACAAATGGTGTATACAAAAGAAGTCATTCCAAAAAATCCATCATCAGGTGTAAATGTAAAATCACCATTTGCATTCAAGTAATAACTACCTCCAAAAATATCAACAGGATTTAATTCACTACCCTGAATAGTTACAGCTTGTATATCATTTTCATAATCAAAATCATTGATAGCTACATTTCCAATTACTGGTGTTTCCTGATTGGTGATATAAAAATCATCATTTGCATCTGTAGCATTAACACTGAAAGCTGCAATATTTAAAACTTCAATATACTGCCAAGCGTTGGCACAATTATCCGGTTCGCCTGCTACGCAAACTCGATATTGTATTTTGTCAATACCAGAAAAACCAGCAAACGGAGTATAAGTAATATCTCCATTTTGGTGCAAAATAGCAGACCCATTTTCTGGTAAACTCAATATAGAAACACTCTGCGGATCTAACGTACAAGCGACTCCAAACACGCAAGCATCATTCAGTAAAGATGGTATCGTCACTGGATAACCAGATAAATAAGGATTCTGATTTGTAAAAGTCGTTGCAAGATCCATATTTGCAATAGGAACCTTACCGATTTTGGTAAGATCAGTCACATGAATTTGTAATATAGATGTAGGACAAGCAATATTTACTGGAGGAATGCATACCGCAACGTTATAGATGTAGATACCTACAACATCCGTTATGAATGTATAACTTCCATCACTTTGCATGACAAGATGTGGTGTACTGTCATCAGGTTTAGTAACTATCACTGGTTGCTGACCATATAACACATTGGAAGGTACTTCATCATTTGTTTGGACATTTCCTGCGACAGAAACATTGACAAAAGTAGCGTTATAATCAGGCTTGATACAATTATTGACGGTGACCAATCCTGAAGATGTTAACGATGAACAACCTGTACTTGCAGCTGTAAATATAAAACTAGCCTGACCAGCTGCCAATCCTGTAGCCAATCCTGTATTAGTAATAATGGCTACTCTTGTGTCCGTACTTGTCCATACACCACCTGTAGCAGGAATCAATGTTGTCACAGATCCTGCACAAATGTCATTTGGTCCTGTAATGGAAATGGTAGGTGCAGCTTGGATGGTCACTATAGCCGAAGGATTGGATGGGCAGCCCGTAAGTGAATCCACAAAAACAAAAGTTGCCTGACCACTTGTAATACCTGTTACTATACCTTGATTTGTGATAGAAGCAATAAATGGGTGACTACTTGACCAAGTACCACCAAAATTTGGGTACAACGTGGTGGTAGCCGCTTGACAAACAGACGTTGTTCCTGTAATTGCTATATTTGGCTTTGGATTTACTATAATATTTTCTGTAAAATCAGATGTACAACCTATATTGGATGAAGTAAATAAAAACCTTACAATACCTTGACTTATACCTGTCACTTCACCATTATTATTCACCGTGGCAATAGATGGCGCTGAGCTCGTCCATGAACCCACTTCAGATGAAGACAATGTTGTAAAAGTAGCCGGACAAATTTCTGAATCTCCAGTAATTCCTACAAGTGGTTTTGGCATTACAACTATGCTACTTGTCGGATCAGATATGCATCCAAAAGCTGACTCTAAAAAAGTAAATGTAGTGCTCCCAGCACTGAGACCTGTGACTACGCCTGACTGATTTATTGTAGCTATAGTAGGATCTGCACTCAACCATGTTCCACCAAATGTGGGCGATAGTTGAATGTTTTGACCAATACAAACATTTGATTCAGAAGGCATTTGTACTTCAGGTTTTGCATATACTTGAATAGCATTGTTAAATACAGAAACACAACCTGTAATGGAATCAACAAATCTGAAACTTGCGATACCAGCTGATATACCAATGACTACTCCATTTGGTGTAACAAGTGCAACATCAGGATCATCACTTGTCCACGTGCCACCAGTCTCTGGTTTTAGACCTGAATTGCTGCCTACACAAATAGACGCAGGTCCACATAGACTTACTGGTGTCCCTCCTTGGACCAAAACTGGCAGTGAAGTTGTGGACACACATCCTTCGCTTGTGGTAAAACTCAATTGGGTCAGTCCATTAGAAATCCCTGTGACAAGACCACCATTAGTAACTGTCGCAACTATAGAATTTTGACTTGACCAAGTACCATTTGTATTTGGTGTAACTTGGGTAGTGGTACCTTCGCAGATGGTAGATTCACCTATAAATGTTGGGATAGGATTTGCTTTTATGATGACATCAAGCGTTGCATTAGACAAACATCCTGTTTGGAAATCTGTGAAGTAGAAACTTACCCTACCTGCAGCTTTACCTGTGACAATACCATTATTGGTGACAGTAGCTATATTAGAATTACTTGAACTCCATGAGCCTCCTGCAGTAGGAAACAATGCTGTAGTATATCCTGAACAAACAATAGAATCTCCTGCCAACCCTACGATGGGTTTAGCAATAACAGTAACTGGTTCGGTAGGATTAGTAACACAACCTGAAGTTGCCTCAATAAAAGTAAATGTGGCCGTACCCGCAGAAATACCTACTACCACTCCTGAATTATTAACTTGAGCAACAGAAGGATTGCTACTCACCCAAGTACCAGCTGGCACTTGAGACAAAGTAGTAATCGTTCCGGCACAAATCACATCATCACCTACTAAACTTATCACTGGACAAAGGAGTAATGGTGTGGGTTGGTTGTTATTTGTAGGATCGCCATCATTATCAGGGTCCACGTCTTGGCCATCTTCTGAGGTATCAGCATAAAAAACACCACCTAAAGACCGACTAGACACTATAGCACTGTTCAAGTAGGTACCTAGTTTTGTTCCAGGATTTAATTTGATTTCAATGGTCACTTCACCAATCGTCAAAGGTGGCAAAACATCCATTCCAACCAAAAGATTCACATCGTTACTTCCATCAAAATTAGGGTTAACAGTAAAATCATTACTCGACACACCTAATACTTCGAATCCTAAAGAACCATCAAAAGTAGTGGCTAAATCATCTGTAATTTGTATCTCTCCTAAATCAAGATAACTCATATTTTCTACCAAAACAGTATAAGAAAAATTATATGTTTGGTCACCATTATTCATTGGAAGTGTTGAAATGGTTTTGGCAGCGCCTAAAATAGGTCTTGATACAGTTATGTGGAGATTTGCTTCATCACATAATGCCAAAGTATCACATGTTTGATAAGGTACAACAAAAGTGCCGTAGAATCCTGGGTACGGTGTATATTTAAAACTGCCATCGTACGCACTATCCCATTCTATGATACCAATTTCTGGTTCGATATATCCCAATGGTAAAATCGTAAGCGGATACTCAAAATCAGGGTCATAATCGTTCAATCCTACATTTCCTTCTAGCGGAACATTAATTTCAGTAACCAAATAATCATCATTTGCTTCTGGAGGTGTACATGATCCACCTGCCAAAACTTTGTATTCGCTAGCGACACAATTGGATGCCGAAACAGTCACTGTGTAATAACCATTTGGAAGGCCTTTTACATTTTCATCAGTCGATCCATTAGACCAAAGATAGGTATAGGGTTTGCTTCCGCCATTGACAATCGTATAAATTTCACCATCCGAATTTGGCACCAAGACGTCTCCATCGTTTTTGCTACAAGTTGGATTTACTCCAAATAATGTCAAACTGACTGGAACGACATTAAACGATGAAGTTGCTGAACATCCATTTATGTCTGTAACAGTCAAATAGTACAATCCACCGGAAAGGTTTGATCTTGTAGAAGTATTTAGGCCATTATCTGCCCATTGATATTGATATGGTGCAGATCCGCCCGACATCGTAATCTGAATACTTCCATTGGACATATTTGGACAATTGGGTGTCACCGATCCACCTATTGTGATTTTTTCAGGATTAAAAACAGAAGCAGATGCCACTGAAGTACATCCATGATAATCTGTCACAGTGACCTGATAACTACCTTGATTGATATTCTGAAGGTGTTGCGTAGAAAAACCATTTGACCATTCATATTTGTAAGGTTGTACACCGCCATAAACATCAAGTGTAATACTACCATCAACTGATTGTGCACAAGATTGATCTGAACTCTGTGCCAATAGTGTCATTTGATTTGGTTGTCCTACGATGATCAACGAAGAAGAACTACACATATTTGCATCCGTAAAAGTCACTTGATAGGCACCTTCAGATAGATTGTTAATATCCTCTGTTGTAGCACCATTAGACCATAAAAAAGTATATGGTTCTGCGCCTCCTTTAACGGTAAAATCGACTGCACCATCTGCACCACCACTACATGACACATTGATCACAAACTCATTAGTAATAAATGGAACGCCTGATTCTACATTGTAAGCTACTATCCGATAACAAGAATTTACATCTGTAATGGTCACACTATGATTGCCAGAAAATAAATCAGTCACATCTTGAGTGGTTGCACCATTTGACCATTGGTATTGGAATGGCGCAGTACCACCTGAGATAGTCAAATCAATGCTGCCACCAGCTCCTTCTGAGCATGTCAAATGTCCTACAGTTGCATTGGGAGAGATATCCGCTGGCTCATTGACAGTAATAGAAGACGATCTTTGACATCCATTCCCATCGATCACTGTCACACTATAGTTACCAGCTTGTATATAGGATAAGTCTTCATCCGTACTTCCATTTGACCAAAGATAAGTGTAAGTTGGATTTCCTCCTGTCACAGTCAGGTCTATAAAACCATTAGAAGATTTATAACAATTTAAGTCCGTTTTATCAAAAGCAAGTACTATTGATTCTGGTAACGAAACACTTGTCGTGCCGCTTGAAGTACATCCGTTTTGATCCGTTACAATCACAGTATAATCTCCATCATCTAGATTGGCAAGATGTTGCGTTGAAGCTGAAAAGCTAGGATGATCTGTAGATGACCAAGTATAACTATATGGCGCAGTCCCACCTGTGACCGTAAGATTGAGCACACCATTTATGAGATCGTCACAAGTAGTAGGCGTGGACAATAGGGATAATTGTAATGGCGCAGAAGGTTGACTAATGGTATAATTATGCACTATAGTACAACCTAATCCATCAGTGACCGTGACTATATAGTTTCCTGCAGAAAGATTGGTTCTGTCTTGTGATGTAAGGCCATTATTCCACAGATAAGTATATGGAGATTGACCACCGGTGACAGTGAGATCAATTGCTGCCCCAGCACTGCCAAAACAGGAGACATTTGATGTGAGTCTATCTACTTTTATTTCATTGGACTGCGTAATCGTGGCTGTTTCTACATCAGCACATCCATAAAAATCTACCACAGTAACACTATATTGTCCGGCCTTGACATTAGATAGATTTTGTGACGTACTTCCATCTGACCAATAATAAGTATAAGGTGTTGTTCCACCACTGACAGATGCGTTTATATTTCCAGTCGATGCACCATAACAAGTGATACTATTCGCACTTAACACGATGGATGGACCATTCACCTCACCCACAGAGGTAGCCCTTGTAGCTGTACATCCATTATTACCAGTAACCGTAACAGTATAATTTCCTTTAGCTAAGCCAAAATTATCTTGAAATGTCTTTCCATCTGACCAAAGATATTGATAAGGCGTAGTACCACCAGAAACACTTAAATCGATAAATCCATTGGGCGAACCACAACTAGCATTATATACGGTTGCTGCTGTTGTTGGAGAATTCCCTACCGTAACACTTACTTGGGCTGTCGCAAAACAACCTTCCGCATTGGTAACTGTCACGGTATATGTTCCAGAATGTGTACTGTTTATATTATTGATAACAGGATTTTCGTTTTCTGATATAAAAC
>JBGSOH010000498.1:0-4816 GCA_041739205.1 Saprospiraceae bacterium | reverse complement strand
TTGCAACGTTTAAATCTAAGTCCAAAACATACCTACTATATGGCAACTGACCTACTGTATCTGACAAATAAACAGGAAGAAAAGCAACCATGCTATGTGTACCTACGCCTGTCTCAACCAGATGCTCAGCGCTAGTAGGATTTATAATTATCCACCAGTCCTTTAATAAAGTAATATTATACTCTAAGCCCCAAAATGGCGCAGGAGCAAAAAATAGAAAAATGAAAGATATTATTGCTATTAAAAAAGATTTAAAGTAGCCCCTATAAAAAAGATAACCAAGCATTACAATAGGAATGATCTTTATATTAATTCCTATACCTAATAATAAACCTCCTAACGCATTTCTATCCTTTTGTTGTATCTGGAATATAGACTCTAGAATAATCCACATTAGGAATGGAGTTACTTGTACCATACCTATATTATTACTTAAAAACTGGTAAGAAAGAATAACAAGCAATGTTACATAAACTAAATATGTACTTCTTTTGGCAAATTTAATATCTAAGTAAAAACTAAATATTCTATAACTTCTGTATACAAAGAAAAAGGAAAGTAGACACCATGCCAATTCCGCCAAGAAATAATTAGATGTAAAAGGAATGAGCATCATTATAAAAAATGGACTATAAGAGTAACCCATTCCGTCTTTTGCATATGGTGGCAGATAAGGATTTTGCCCATGATAAAGTTTATATGCAGCTTCCAGATATACATCGAAATCGCCACCATCAAAAGCAGAACTAACTGATAAGAATAAGCACAAAAAGACTAAAAAAGATAATAGAATCTTTTCCATTTTTGACTTTGTGTAAAATAATTTTAAATCCATTTAAGAACAACTATCACTAGTACGTTTAGAATAACCAATAAATAAAATGACAAAGGTATGTAGATTAACAAACAAATAGTTTTATATCTAAAATAAATACCTAAACTTAATTTGAAATAATTAATATATGTTTCACGTGAAACATAAAAATTAATGAACAATAAGAACGAATAATCTATTTATAGCATTTTAAAACAGCAAACAAACAACAATTTATGAAATACATAATCGTAATACTTTTCAGTGTTATAACTTTATCATCACTTAAGTCACAGACAACAGACCAAAGTCCCTTCAGACAAATGTATGATCTATTGCCAACAGCAAATACCTATAGAACAGCAACAGGCGCTCCAGGTCATGAATATTACCAACAAAGAGCAGACTATGATATTAAAGTAGAACTAGATGACGACAATCAAAAAATATATGGTGAAGAAACAATTACGTTTTTTAATAATTCACCAGATATACTAAACTATCTTTGGTTACAACTAGACCAAAACATTCAATCAAAAGAATCAGATACACATAAAATAAATCAACAATCACTATCTGATAAGGTAGACGACAATGACATCACAAAATTTAACCCTTGGTTTGATGGTGGTTTTAAACTCGACTATGTTAAAGATATAAATGGTAAAGACCTCGCATACAAAGTAAATAACACCATGATGAGGATAGACCTTCCTAATTCATTAAAGAGCGGAGAAAAATATAGCTTTAAAATAAAATACTGGTATAACATTAACGATAGATTAAAACTAGGCGGAAGATCTGGCTATGAATATTTTAAAGAAGATGACAACTATTTGTATACGATAGCACAATTATTTCCTAGGATGTGCGCTTACAATGATATTGAAGGTTGGCAAAATAAACAATTTTTAGGTTCAGGCGAGTTCACATTAATATTTGGAAATTACCAAGTAAGTATTACTGTACCAAGTGACCATTTAGTAGCAGCCACAGGAACACTCCAGAATATGGATAAAGTCCTCAATACAGCACAAGTAGCAAATTACAAAAAAGCAGAAAAAGAGTTTGTCCATCCAGTTATAATTGCATCACAAGCAGAAGCTGAAGAAAGGGAAAAACAAAAGTCAAAAACAAAAAAGACTTGGATATTTAAAGCTGAAAATGTAAGAGACTTCGCCTTTGCTTCATCTAGAAAATTTATATGGGATGCTATGAATGTCAAAATCGGAGATAAAACAAGTATGGCTATGTCTATGTACCCAAAAGAAGGAAATCCTTTATGGGAGAAATATAGCACAAAAGCTGTAGCGCATACATTAACGTCATATTCAAAATATACAATTGACTATCCCTATCCGGTAGCATGGTCTATTAATGCTGATAGAATAGGCATGGAATATCCAATGATCTGTTTTAATTTTGGTAGATGTGAAAAAGATGGTACTTATTCTGAACGAACTAAATATGGAATGATAAGTGTCATCATACACGAAGTAGGACATAATTTTTTTCCAATGATAATTAACTCTGATGAAAGACAATGGGCTTGGATGGACGAAGGATTAAACACATTTATGCAATACCTTTCTGAACAAGAATTCGAAAGAGACTATCCATCCGGACGAGGAGAAGCACATAAAATAGTAGATTATATGGCAGGTGATAAAACAAAAATGTCACCAATAATGGTCAATCCAGAATCAGCATATCAGTTAGGAAATAATGCATATGGTAAACCTGCAACCGCATTAAATATTCTAAGAGAAACAATTATGGGTAGAGAATTATTCGATTATGCTTTTAAAGAATACGCAAAAAGATGGGCGTTTAAACAACCATATCCTGCCGACTTCTTTAGAACAATGGAAGACGCTTCTGGTGTAGACCTTGACTGGTTCTGGAGAGGATGGTTCTTTACGAATGATCATGTAGACCTAGCTATATCAGATGTAAAGGTTAAGTCAGTCCTACCCAAAGATCCAGTTAAAAAAAATGAACAAGAAAAAAAGAAAAAGGAATCACAGATAACAATTAGTGCTGTTAGAAATAAATCCGATATAAAACAAACATATAATGAGAGAGATACTACTTTAAACGACTTTTATACATCGTATGATCCATTAACAACTACCGAACAAGATAAGGCTGAATATGAAAAAACAATAAGTGGATTATCAAACGAAGAAAAAGAATTACAAAATAGTACTAGTTTTTTTTATGAAATAGAAATAGAAAGGATAGGGGATCTAGTAATGCCAGTTATTTATGAAATCATTTATGAAAATGGTAATACAGAACCTATAAGAATACCAGCAGAAATCTGGCGGAAGGGAGAAAGAAAAATTACGCGTGTTCACAAAACAGATAATAAGATCTTGAAATTCAATCTTGACCCATATCTAGAGACAGCTGATATTGATACTTCAAATAATTCTTACCCTAGAGAAGACAAAATGAGCCAATTTGAAATCTTCAAAAGAAGGGGACAAGGTAACCAAGAAAACCCGATGCAAAAAAACAATAAACTTAAATCTAAGATACAACCTTAGAAAAGTTAACAAGAGGTAAAATCATGAAAATCTTTTATCTTATAGAAATTGTAAGATAAAAGATTTTTTATTTAACAGGTAGCACTTTGATAAACCTAATATTATAGATGGAAACAAATTAAAGTGAGAAAAACACCTATAGAAGTAGTTTTAAAACGGCCTAAGGATTGTGTAAAAAGATTTTATTTGAACTAAGATTCATATAAATAAATTTCAAGCTGTTCCAAATCGATAAAAAAAAGACAAATTAAAATAAATATTATACTTATTTAATTATTAATCAAGCGTATAAGTGTCTTTTTTGTCTGTCATAAACGTATTATTTTCCACCCTCGTCATGAACGATTCTAGTGCAATATTAAATAGTTCAGGCCTTTCCATCATAGGTGCATGACCACAATGATCTACTTTTACTAATTCAGAATTAGGAATAAGCTCGTGAAACTTTTCACCTACCCAAATAGGCGTCACTGAATCTTGAATACCCCAAATTAATAAAGTAGGACATTTGATATCATCTAACCTATCTTCTAAATTATGACGTACTGCAGATTTAGCAATAGCAATGACACACATTGCTTTTTTAAGATCATTGACAGTGACGTAAATATCATCTACTAATTCCTTTGTAGCAACAGCAGGATCATAAAAGACACTTTCAGCCTTTTTTTTCATATATTCATAGTTACCTCTCTTAGGAAATGTATTACCCATTGCACTTTCAAACAGACCACTACTACCAGTAAGAGTCATACTCGACGTAGTATGAGGATTCTTTAATGCATATAACTGTGCTATATGACCTCCTAGAGAGTTGCCAAGAATATGTACTTTTGTATAATTTTTGTAGTGTACAAAATCATCTACATAATCAACAAGCCTCATGACAGATAAACTTCGTAGAGATATCTCAAATAAAGGCAAAATAGGTACGACAACATTGTGCGTTTTACTAAAATGATTTATTATACCCTCGAAGTTACTCAAAGCACCTAATAATCCGTGCAATAAAACCAAAGGTGTACCTTCACCTCCAGTCTCAATGTACTTATAATTACCTTCTTCTTTAATGATATATTTATCCATTAGATAATGCTAAATGCTGTTTTGTCAAAATTTGTGGCAATATAGAGCTATTTTTTTATTTTTTAATCTTGAGTACAAAAATTGTGTAAACTACAGTAGTTAATAATAGTAAACCACCAGCTTGATGCAGCACTCCCCAAGACACTGGAATTTCCCCTTTACTACTGATTACAGTGATGATTCCAAGAATGACTTGCATGAATAACATTAAAAAAATTATGATGCCTAACAACCTAAACTTAACATAAAGTTGTTTATCCACCTGTGAATTTATTATGCTAAAAATCCTGAAAACTAAAAACAAACCAATCACAAATAGAATATAGGCAGTACTCCTATGTATAAAATGGACTAGAGCAGGCAT